>JABCSI010000282.1 GCA_018238965.1 Promethearchaeota archaeon | reverse complement strand
ATACAGAGTTTGTGCGCAGACTCCCGTTATCTTCAATTTTGAAAAATAATTTGTAAAATATAAAAAATGAAATTATGAAAGCGCTGAATCAAGAAGAAGGTTCAATCATGGAGTTGTTCCGGCCGGGGCTTAGGACCGCTCTTATGGTCGGTGTCGGACTAAGCGTTTTCGGGCAACTGACAGGAGTGAATATTGTTGTGTATTACGGGCCTGATATTCTTGAAAAGGTTCACAGAATGCCGTACACCATACTTTGGTCTGTTTTTGCAGCAATTTTAACATTGGTATCGATCTTCACACCTTGGTATATACAAATCCCACTCAAGACATGTATATGGTATCTAATCTTGAAATCGAGTAATATCCCAGATGCAAACCTATCAAGTACAAATTCTATCAAGAATTATCGTGGATTATACATGATTCCAATTATTACAAGATTTGCAATAGTAGAAATTTTCTTTTATCTAGTTAGTGTAGTCCCTGATATAATTGAAAGTTTTACCGAATCAACTCCAGATTTGGTCATACCTAAACTTATAAACATTGGAATTGTCATATCGGTATATTACGTTCTCTTATTTGTTCAATCATCAGTGAAAAAAGTTATTTATCGATCAATTGAAAAAGATAAACATATTTCAAAAGATTCAAAGAAAAGTGTACAACTTAGTTTTGATGGAATTCGTAGTTACAATAACGTTCTTTCATTAGGAGGCGATTTTTTGGAAGTCCCGCTCATGTCTTTACTATTGCTCTTTGGATCAATACAAAAAATCACCCGAACCCATAAAAACGATGAGGATGATGTTGGGGAAGATCGATTTTTTGCCAATATTGCATGTCCTGAAAAGTATTTGCATGGAGGATATTACTTTATTTTGGGTTCTACTGCTTTGAATTTAATAATTTTAGAATTTACTCTATTTTCAGGACTAGAGGGAACGAGTTTCTTTATCTTTCAGGAGGTTATATTCCCGATCACAATTTTTTTAATATATGCGATTGTGTGTTGGGTTCTCGTCTATATGGAATTAAGAAGCCGATTAATGATCTGGATCCTTTCCGGTGTTCTGCTAATAATGTTCTTCTTATTGTCTCTTTATTCAATCAGCATTATACCCTTTATAAAGTATCTTGATTATATTTTCAGTTGGGGTCCCAGTTTCCTTCGAGATATTGGAAATATATTTGTAGTCTTCGCTCAATGGTTGTTATTTGGAAATTGCGTTAGAAGTGTATTTCTTAATATTATTGAATTTGAACGGGAAAATAAGAAACAAAAGCAAAGAAGCAAGTCTTTTTCAAATCTACCTCTTTCAACTCAAACTTCTTCCCCCTCCTCATTAAACAAACCAAATATAGAAGAAGTACATAATGAGACCCAATCAAGAATCTTCTGCACAAATTGTGGAAAAGCACATGAAATAAGTAAAAAATATTGTGACAACTGTGGAGAAAAGCTAACAGCAAATAGTTCGGACGTGAAATAGGAGATTGCAAAGAGAAATGTTATAATTGAAGACTTATAAGAATTTTCAGGATATTAGCATTAGCTTCAAGTTCTTTTCAACTGAAGCCGAAGGAACCTATTTTTTGAGAATTCTAATATATTTGTGCCAGTAGGATCTTCATTTTAGTTGAGAGCCCAAAATTTTAAAAAATTATGCACTAATAACTACCTACGTAAGCGATAAAGAATTGAAGCACTTTCTTTGATTCTTGATCGGATCATTACAAAACAAAAATTCTACAAGCTATAAAGAAGAGGAACAACATGGTAAATATATTAAAAATACTACGAGGTTTAGTGAAAACCCTTGCATTGGTAATCTCTCTCGCGTTTATTATCAACGGATTGACAGGGATTACTACTGTAATAGATCTAGTAGATAATAATGGAGTATCTGTCCAGGATATAAATCCTGGAGATTTTACAATAAAATATGACAACCTAAGCATCTCAATCGGTATTACTATCAACAATACTGGGATTTATGACATGGAAAGTGTTAAAATGTCCATGAAATGTGAATTAAAATCCAATGTTTCGGAAAATTGGCATGAAGTCATTGATACCTCAAGTTCAGTTTCTGGGGTCACTATTGGGCCGTCTGAAGTTGTAGATATTGATATTAATGCCGATTTGATTGATTTTTCTAGCACACCGGAAGAAATTGCTGCATCCTTAGGAATAACTGATCCGAATTGGGATTTAGCCGATTTACTCAATACATCTTTTGAGATTCGTGTATATTTGGAATTCACAATCGCCTATGCTTTTGGGCAATATGATATTACTGTGGCAATGGATTTGACAACTGCTGATTTGGAGATAGGATTCTAATGAATATTTATTTTCGGACTGTGTTTGCCTTAATTTCAGCTGCCTTAGCCTATTTTCTCTATATTATGGTACCTGGTGAAATTTTTGCTCTTTTAGATACAGGCTTAGCATATTTGGAGAATGTAACAGTTGAAATCGGTGACTACGCTCAACTACAATTCTATATTCAAAGCGTTGGCTTTATGATTATTGGAGTTTCTTTCGCTCATAAGATGGCAGCAGATAAGTCAAAGATCAAAGCAGTTTGGCGTTTATTCCGTTTATTCCTCAAAATTATTTTCTTTGGTTTATTCCTCTTTGCTGATTTTAACACGATTGATCTCTCTGCCTCAATTCTATCTGCATCTGAGCTTCTAGTCAATGTTGATTTACAAAAAGTATTTTGGTTTTCCATGGGGGGTGTGATTTTGGATATCGTCATTACTGTGTTTGATTTCCTAATAGCATTTATCCCGGAAAAAACAAAGGAGGGTAAATAATATGACACTTATCGATGATATTTTGACGTATCTCGCTCCAGTTACTCCCTATGTTGAATGGTTACTATTGATCATAATCCCGATTTACATCTCTATTGGAGAAATTTTTGCCAATATCGCTATAATCTTCATTCAGTTCTTACCTACAGACTCGTTCATTATCTCTTATGTGATAATGGGAGTTTTCGTAGTTTTAGGGATTGTTGGGGGAATCGTGTCTGAGAAAAAGCAAAAAGAGAAGAAAGATGCCGGCTTGACCCTTAATTCATACGATGATGACGATCTACCAGATCTTGAAACCGGGGGAAGCACCTATTTTGGTGCAAACTAATTATTCTATTCAAATCTTTCTAATATTTTGATTGACTGGATAATTCCACCCTTTTTTTGTCTATTTTTAGTTCTAGTGATTAGCATTCCTTTAGTAATCAAATTAAGGAATTAAAGAAAGAAGTAAAGAAGGAAAAAAGGTTAAATCTTGAAGTTTTAGCAATTCTTTGCGCTTAATTCGCAGGTGCTTCAAGATTCTTGTCAAGATTTCTGGAATAACGCGGAGCTGTAATGGTTTTTAATCCATCCACTAACATTTCTCCCATATTCTTAAGAAAGCCAAAGACTTCCTTGACGACATCGATTGCAAATTGTAACGAAATCTTCGTCATATAATATGAGAAAATAAGACTCAAGACAGTTGCCCCAATCGCTATTGCATCTGTTATCATGTAGGCCAATATTTAGCAAGATTTTAAAAAATACTTAATGAAAAAGAAGAAAAAAGCAAATCTAAGGCAGTGAAAAGAATGTGAGAAATTTAATTCGCCAACTAGGTCAAATTTCCAAATACACTAAAGTTTTTTCTCGAATCCTTTCTGCCGTTTCCATATCTATAGTTCTTTTCGCAAATTCAATTTCTCAATATTCGCCTAAATCAATATTTAGAAAAAAAAGCCTCATGAATAAGCGAATAAAAAAGATAAAATTAAGCGATATATTATTAATCTTCACATACAGGAGGAACTGAGATTGTACTTAGAAGAATGACACGATCAACAAAGAGATCGTAATCGCTGTCTTCATCGAGATCCTTCATACGGACTTTTTCGACTTCATCATCACCTAAAACCGCAAGTAATTGTGCTTCAGTCAAAATTTTAATATTTGAATTCCGGATACGGGTTTTAAGGTCAGAGTTATTAATTGAAATTTTAGCATCGGTTGTCGAAATAATAACGCGATTGGTTAATTCTGCAAGCTTCAATGCAACCTCAAGGCTTTCATCTCCATTGAACCGAATTAAAACCCGTTGATCTTTAAAATCATCGAGATCTACAGCATTATAGGACAAACCTTTTCCTAGATATTCAATTTCTCCTAAAACTGCAGAATTTTCAATAATATTGGCTACAGATGTCGGCTCATCCATGAAAATCCCTGATTTATAATTCTTTATCGCATCGTGGAGTGCATCAGCAGCCAAATTACTACAATGCATTTTAATGGGTGGGAGTCCATCTAACTCTTGTGCTACATCTTTTCGGGTTACATCAAGAGCATCATTCAAAGACATTCCCTTAACCATTACAGTGGTCATGGAACTTGTCGCAACCGCAGAACCACACCCAAAGGTTTGGAATTTGATATCCTCAATTACATCATCCTCGACTTTAATATACATTTCCATTATATCGCCACAAGTAGGATTTCCCACGCGCCCGGCGGCAATATTTTCACCATTCAGCGTACCCACATTCCGTGGATTTCGAAAATGGTCCAATACTTTTTCAGAATAATTCGTTGATTTCATTTATATCACCTTTGATTTTTTATAGAGTGGAGAAAGTTCTCGTAAACGTTTAACTATTTGAGGTGTCAACTCAATTGCCTTGTCGATATGATCCGGTAGTGTAAATCGACCAGTAGTAAATTCTAAAGAACCATGCGCCTCCTCATGAAGTAATCCCGTTGAGATGAGAGTATGGGATGGTTCTAAAGTCTTGGAACTGCACGCTGAACCTGTTGAAACTGCAATCCCTTGTTCCTTGAATAGTAATAAGATAGATTCCCCTTCAATTCCATCGAACCGAAAATGCGTGTTGTTTGGGAGTCGGTCAGAGGGATGACCGTTGAGATATGAATGGGGGATGGTTCCGAGAATTTCATCTGTAAATTTCTTTTGATATGCACGCATCGTATCGATTTCCGTGATCATGGATTCTTGCACCAATTCTGCGGCCTTTCCCATTCCAACGATCGCTGTGATATTTTCTGTTCCGGATCGAATCCCTTTCTCCTGACCTCCACCTATGAGAATGGGAGAGACTCGAAATCCTTTTTGTAAATATAAAATTCCTGCACCTTTTGGCCCGTAAATATCGTTACTACTTAAGGATATCATATTCAGATTAGATTTTCTTACATCAATCTCCATTTGCCCTTCGGCTGCAACGCCATCCGAGTGAAAGGCAATTCCCCGTTCGGCGGCAATCTCTCCGATTTCCTTTATTGGTTGGATGGTTCCAATTTCATTATTAGCAATCTGAACCGAGATGAGGATAGTTTTATCCGAGATTCTTTTTTTTAACTTCCCAATTTTCATTTTACCGTATTGATCCACAGGAACTTTTGATATCACAAACCCATTTCTTTCTAAGTATTTGGCTATATTGTGAAGGGAAATGTGTTCTACCTCAGACATGATGATGTGATTTCCCTTACGCTTATTTCTCAAGGCATACCCAATCAATCCGAGGTTTA
>JABCSI010000046.1 GCA_018238965.1 Promethearchaeota archaeon | reverse complement strand
GCTTATAACGGAAAGCGGCTCTCAACCCCTATAGGGCTGAAAGATGGGTATAAAAAAAGGTTAGGTGCAAAGAAGACCTCGAAGTGCTAAATTTCGGGCAGCATTTAGATCACTATCGCCCCTCCAACACAAACCGGGATCTTTCGAGGCATAGATGAATAATTTCTGAGTTCGGTTACCCAAATATGGCTTAATAGTAGCGCGAGGAGTCTTATAGGTTATGCTAAGATTGAATTTCAATTGAGCAGTCCATGCAATTTGAGAACTCCAACGGGCATTCACCGTCTTTATTTGAAAGGGGTTCATTTCTGCCATGTCTTCAACCGCTTTGATGACTTGGGAATGAAAGAAATGCAGTTGATTATGCGATAGCCATCGCCCCACTCTATTTCGAGGTGACTGTTGACTCCATCGTAAATCCTCAAAAAATATCCAGGAAACTTCATAAGCGCGGGCAATAGTGGTAATAGTATGGGCAACTTGTTGAGTGAGGGATGAATGAATATGCCGAATTTTGTGCCAAATGAAGTCATACCGTTTTTTTGCATAATAATATCTTTTACTGCGTTTAGATCCTCCATCCGATTTCATCTGCCGCCAAATACTGCTATGAGCCCTTTGTTGTTCCCTCAAATGCTCCAATTTTCGCTTAATATTGTAATCCTTGCGGAAAGGCTTGGAAAACTGGAAGGTCGAAGCATTAAATTTGCAAGCCAGTAATCGACGTTGATCCAAAAAATGGCGCCCAATCTCTTGTTTCGTTCCAGATAGACGGTCATATTCAAAAATTGAGATCACTCCAAAATGCTTTAACCCTAGATCCACTCCCATGCACCGCACAATCGGGTTTTCTGATTGTACATTAGGTTGAGGTGTGGTCTGTGAAACCATATGAATAGGTTGGTTAATAATCACTTTGCGACCGCTAAGTTGAATAATCGGCACGGTTTGGAAAAGATCGACAATGGGATTAACTATGCCCGCGCATTGTTGTAATCTGGAAATGGATTTGCTTGAAACTGAGAAAATAAATCCCGAATGATGTTTATAGGGTTTAAGATGCAGCCTAATCGAAGAATCCAGAAATGAACCATCAAGAACTTTATAAATCTGTTCAAAAAACTTAATACTCCATGTCAATGAATGTATTTGGGGCACCTTAACGGTTTGTTGGAGCAATTCAGTTAAGGTGACAAATAAATCGGGGAGAATATTCATCTTTTTTTTACTGTTGCCATTTTCTATTATCATATACAGGATCGAATTCGCTGATTGTCCCGAAAAAATCTCGCGAGCATGATATTGAAATTTTCGAACCAAATATTGCCGGAATCCTTGTTTGGTTAATTCGGAAATCGATATTCGAGAATAAGAAGGCTTTAAGATCCGTGAAATGCAAGTTCGCGAATCCCATTCATCAATTTCTGCTTGGAGTCCCTCTTGACATAGAACATCTAGATCCCATTGAATATTCTTAATTGAATTAAGAAGTGTCTTCCGGTGTGCAAGAATTGCCGTACTATTGCATTCCCGCTTAATTCTTTTTGTTGTTGCAATTTTATAGCTTTTCACCAAATTTGGAATAATTTCCGAAGGTAATAATTCATAGGCTTGTTTCTTTTGCTGACGAATCCAACCAGTTTGTAACTGTTTTCGAATTTTTCCTTGAAGGCTAGCATCAGATCGGAGAGATACCATAGATTGCCAAATCATTTGTTGAAGTGTGGGAAGATGGTATAACTGATTGCGAAGTTCTTGCAGTAAATTATTCAAATAGCCGATAGAAAATCCTGCACTTCTATTTGAATATTGATGACGCAATTGACGTAGTAATTGATGCCTTATCCGAATATTTAACTTGTTTTGCAAGAATTGAAGTTGAATGGTGGATGATTGCAGGCTTAAAAAAGAAATTATTTGGGTTAGCCATCCATTACGAACCCACTGTGCCCGAATTAGATCATATACTTCGAAAAACACATTTCGCCGCAAGCGTTCTTTGAAATTGGCGAATTTTTTTGGTAATATATCTATTAAATCTCCATTTATTCTATTATACAGTTGTTTAGCCGGAATATTTCCCGATTTTTCAAAATCTGCCGAATTACTATGTGAGATGATAACAGGGATTATATAATTTTTCAAGTCACGAATTTCGTGAAGACAGTTAAAAAATGTAGTGAAATTTACCCCGTTCGTGGCTACATCTGGAATCAATCTCACAGCAAATTTCCGTACCCGAAAAACCATTATGATCTAGTTAGTTTGCAGACATTTAAACCGTATACCGAAGCGATTTAATTGATTTTATTGATGTCACTCCGGAAATTTCCTGAAGGATCTCGTAGAGAATTTGGAGATTTTCATGATTAATTATGCGCTTGAAATATTTGAGCCTATTTTTTTGTTGGGTGCGTTTCTTTCGGCTTTTAGCGGAGCGCATGCCATATAGTTTGCCCGAAAAACAAGCAATGAGAGACATCATATCATCCACGAGGCTTTCTTGGACCGTTTTTTCGGCGCTTTGATGTGTTTCGCAGATCTGCACTCCAAATAATTGACAAAAGTCTTGAATGAATGAGAAACCGAATCTAGTAAGGCGATCTTTGAAAGTGACTATAATTTGTGATACATTCCCTGATTTGATGTGTCTAAATATGCGCTGGAGGCCAGATCGGTTGGAATTTAATCCTGACCCTACATCAGTGATCATTATCGGACTAGTATCTCCTAATTTAGCTGCTTCGGAATACAATTTTTCCACTTGTCGTTGCAGATCTCCTTTTTCCTTCTGTTTGTGTCCAGAAACCCGTGCATAGCAGAGAATGTGTTGGTTTGAGGTTGAATTTGGATCTGGTTCGTCTGAATGGTCGTAGAATCGTCCTAAATCAGATAATTTATACCTTCTATGTCCACCAATTGTTCTACAAGCTGAAAACACATCCATATTATCCCATCTGCGTAAACTGGTTCGTGAAACACCTAAAAATGTAGCAGCTTCCCCAATACTCAACATATGATATTTATTGAATAAACAAGATATAAATTAAGAGAATATGAGGATAGTAATTAAGCCTATATTTGATAATTTTAGTCAAAAAATCTTGAATAACTAATTACCCTATTTCTAAAATATATCCCCTATCAAATGAAGAAAGATAGGCATATTTTCGATATACTCCTGTTAAAGGTTCTGTAGTTATTCTTCCAAAAATAGTTTCATTGCTTTCGAGAATAGGTTGTGCATTATTCTTCCAAAATCCGGTATTTGAAAGATCTAAGCCAAGTTCCAACTCATAAGTAGTTTTAACAATAGTTCCCGATTTATTAATAACATAATAGTCAAACTTGTTCCCAAAATTATTCTGAATCTCCGTCATATTGAGCAAATTAATATCCCCCCCAAGAGCGTTTAATTCTCCTTTAAAATTATTAATTACATCTTCCATTTCTGGCTCCAAGGTTTTTTCAAATAGTTTCCATCCACTATCTACTAAATGAATAGAGGCGTTTGCATACAATTCATCTTGTTGGCGAAGAAAAGAAAATTCTTCTATGTGATTTGCTTCAATATTGGAGAATATAACAAGAGAACTAATAATGTACGTAGGAACAATAAATAATATAATAACAAGCAGCATAAATGAGGAATATTTCATGTTTTTTAATCTTGGTATCATTTTTTTTATTTATCTCACATTTTTTTTGATCTATTCCTTATTTTATTTTGCAAAAATTAGACAATATATAAGATCAATAAATTCTCAATCCGATTTTTAAATTTCTCGAATTTTTCCTTCAGAATCTTATCTGTTTTAGAAGATTTTGAGTAAAACAGCCCAAAGAAGGTAAATTCATGTACTTGAAATTTTCGCAGATAGACAAAATCTTCCTCGGAAAATTGATATTTGATGGCAGTCCCTTCCGCTCGAGGATTAAATTGGGAAAATTGGTGAGCAATCGTTGTAAATTGGGGTGCAGCTATCTCAAAGACTTGATTTATCGGCAATATATTGTTTTTGACTATGAGTGGCCTTTGTACAGAAGCTATAACTAAGCCATTCTCATTCATCAGCAATCCTGTTAATATATCATTTTTGCTGATGAAATCCTTGAGGAGATGTTCCAATAGTTCCCGATTGGGCGATAATTGGCGTAATCCATAACTAAAGGCATTTAGAACCGAATAAATGGAAAAGATCGAAGTATGGAAAAATTTGTAGGGATGATCCCGTATCACAGGAATGATTTTAGCCTTGATAATTGCCAAATTATGCTGAATTTGTTCCCGTTGGCTAATATCTTCATCGAATTTGGTTATTATAAAGATTATAGGTATTTTTTGCTCATGCTCACTTAAAACCTCAACGATATTTTGTAGAAATTCCATGGATTCAGAAATTCGGGGGTTTTGAATATCGATGAAATAATACAACACATCCGTGTCAAAGATGTATGTTTCATACTTTTTGATAATGACATTTCGGAGTTCCTCTTTACCCGGAATATCCCATTTCAAGATTGTAGTTCCCAGAAAATTTAAAGTATCTTGTGTGGGTTCGGTCGTGGGGAGTAAGGAAGGAAGTTCACTGAAATTTCGTTTAATGGTCAGCAAAAAGCTTGTTTTTCCCGTATTTTCCAGCCCCGTGAATACAATTTTAATCCTTCGATGTTTTGTTATCGGAGAGATGGGTTTGGCTTGAATATTTTGGAGCTTGGAGAAAAATTGCAAAAACTGTGAGATATTTTTCTGGAAATGTTCCATACCCTCTAATTCGGAGGAAATTTGATTCTGGTTAACGATGGTGATCATCTCTCTGGTAAAATCCTGGATTGGTTCCTTAAGCCGTGAGAGTGAATCATAAATATAACTCCGATGATTTTCAGGTACAAATAGAGTTAATGTAGCGGGAATGTATTGCTGACTTTTTGTTGAAAAATAGTAGGTGAAGTAGGTAAAACCAATCGTTTTGATATCTGGATAGGGGAGAACTCCAAAAATGGCAACATCATCCAATTTTACACCATCGGGATTTTCGAATGTATAATCGCTTAGTAGGAGTGAAATACTTTTTACAGCCACTTGCATGTAATGTCTTTGGGAATATCTCGAGGTATAATGGGTTCTATCTTCAAGTTCCAAACTGCTATCGTCGGGAATCGGATAGGAAAAAATAGCTTCTGGTCCTAGTTGGCCGAAAATAGAAAAAGTACACCCTTTAATATATAGTTTATCGAATATCATTCAGTTATCTCCATATTTTAATTCGTTGATCTAAGTAAAATACTTTATTACTGGGGGATATTATCACCTATTGATTCCATTGCTCACAAAAATTTATAAGAAGTTTCATTCTTCACGTAACATTCAAGAAAAACAAGCTCTCTCCCCAATTCTAACCAAAATCAAAAATTTAGGGTACGAATCTTCCCAGATCCACACCAGTATCGGCGAAGATGCTGCGGCACTTCTTCCTTGGCCTGATGCTTCGAATTTTATTTTGATAACTACAGATGCCCTTCTTCCTGCATTTATCGAAAAATCACCTCGTGGAGCTGGATTCTCTGCGATCTATGTTGGGATTGATGATATTATGGCTTGTGGAGGTACGCCATTAGCCTGCAGTACTACGGTAGCATTCAAGAATTCGGAAATCGGGGATCAAATTTTTCAAGGTATCTTGGAGGGTACCCGTACATTTAGGGTTCCCTTAATCCGCGGTCATACTACCACCGATGCAAAGGAGCTCCAATTAACCTCCACCATGATTGGAAGTTGCCCTCGGGATCAATATATATCCGCCAACGGAGCCCAAAGTAATGATTTTGTTGCCTTAGTTTGGGACGCCGAGGGTAAACCTGTTAAATTCAATCCCATGTACTGGAATACTATAACCATGAAATCGACCGAGGCCTTTTATGCAAAAAGGGGTTTTTTCTCGGCGTTACTCCCCAGGAAACTTCTCCATGCATGTAAAGATGTATCAAATGGTGGAATTTTCGGCACCCTATATCAATTACTTTCCTATTCCCGTAAAGGGGCCAGCATTGATTTGTCACCAATACCCGATCGATTAGAAAGGGATAAAATACCATATACGATTGAGGATTTCCTGTTTCTCTTTCTTACATCTGCGTTTATAATCACAGGTGCCCAGGAGCATCTTGGGGAAATTCGTGGAGAGGTGGAGAAGTCGGGCATGAGTTTCTACTTACTGGGGGAAATCAACGAAAATAAGAATATCACCCTGAAGGATCAAAATGAGGAAATACTATTAACAACAATCGATTATGTGGGGGAGTGATCAAATGATCAAATCAAAGGGTCGGCGAGTAATTGTTGTGTGCGGCGGTGCAGTTATTTCCCCTGCGATCTACCAAACCGTTGTAGAATTAGGGGGTCTATTGGCAGATGCAGGTTACATTGTTGCCTGTGGAGGTTTATTTGGTACCATGGAAGCGGTTGCTAAGGGAGCCAAGGAACATGGAGGATTCACCTTGGGATTCATACCTTCGTACAATAGAAATGATGCCAATTCCTATATTGACTTGGTGATTCCAACCGGGATGGGAGAAGCGAGAAATACACTCTTGGTGGCAACAGCAGATGCAATCATTACTGTCGCCGGAGGTGCAGGAACTCTAAGTGAAATTTCTCTTGGATGGAAATTTAATAAACCCATTATTGCATTAACTAGCACGGGAGGATGGTCTGCTCGCTTAGGTGGAACTAAAATCGATTCCACCAGGGAAGATCACATTTATGATGCCCAAAGTCCTGAAGATGCTTTAGAAATTCTTAAGTTTCTTTTTTGTTAATATTTGTAAACCTTTACCCGTAATTTTTCCGACAAATATTTCAAAAGTTTAAAAAATCAAAAAAGCAAACTCTTAGTATAACAAAATTATTCCTAAAGAGGGAAATTTATGACTGAAGATAACACATTACCACCTACCGCAGCTCCATTAGAATCGATTTTAAAGCAAAAAACTACTCTGCATGAAAGTTTAGAAACGGAAGACAAAATCTTGTTTACGGGGCTGGACAATTCGGGAAAAACCTCAATTATTTATTCGCTGAAAAGGGAAATTTCCCAGATTGCCCTTCTAAAACCCACTCGCCAAGCACAGCGCCAAATTTTTAAGTATTTAGGTAAACAAATCTCCGAATGGGATTTAGGTGGTCAAGAACGCTATCGTATCGCTTATCTTAAGGAACCTACCAAATTTTTTGATAAAACGTCAGTGTGCATCTATACCATTGACATCCAAGATTTCCAAAGATTTGATGAATCTCTATCTTATTTTAGCGACGTGCTCGACCAGTTCAAGAAATTAGAAATCAATCCCTATATCTTTATATTCTTCCATAAGGCGGATCCGGAATATCTAAAACTGAATAATGTTCATATCAGGGGAAAACTGGTCGATTTGAAGGATCAAATCCGTAAATTTGTCAATGAAGAATTTGAGGTGACTTTCTTTGAAACCACGATTTATGAATTATGGTCCATAATTTCTTCATTTTCACAAATTTTACTTCGTCTATATCCACTATCTGAATTACTTGACCAAACCATTACCGAATTCTCGGAAAAAGTCGAAGCGGATGCAGCAATTGTTTTAGATCAGAATTCACTTGTGATTGCCAATTATTTCAAGGACGAAGCATCGAAAGGGACAATACAGAACAGTACTCCCTACTTTTTAACTTTATTAGATTCTTTGGATAAAAATTCAGGGAATTCTCAAGAGATGAACATAAATAGGGGGGAGAAACAGTATTTTATCACTCGATTTACTTTAATAAAGAGCGCAGGGTCAATTTATTTGATAATTATGCGCGATCTCTCAAAACCGGTAATCCCTCCCAATGAAATCGAAGCTTACATTAGTATGCTCTATAGTTTACTCTAAAGAATTCAGTTATCTCAACAAATGATTCACGATTCCGCAATCCCAGAATCTGAATCTTTTTTAATCCTTTTTACTGATGTTACTTGGATTTTCCATGTCTAATCCCAATTCAACCGAATATTATCTGGATGCACCTTTGGTTCTTTCAGAAGCCCAAGCATTACACGATTTGCAAGGAATTATCGGTGAATCCTTGCCGGTGATTGACAGCTTTCGGTATTCTTCCTTCGGTTTTAAGCACAAAAATAATCATGTCGTGGGATTGGGGCTTCATGGTAAACGTTTCGACACCTTACCCCTTAGTCTGGGAAATTTTTCCAAGATGATTGCATTAGTTATGCAACACAACCATATTTCTGCATTACCTTCCAGTGTCGAGAATTTACATAGTCTTCAGTATATAGATGTATCCAATAATTTCATTACCCATTTTCCCGAATCATTTTGTCACCTTCCCCGATTGGAAACGTTTAAATGTTCAAATAACAAATTGGAATCTCTTCCAGATCCTTTTGGGGATCTTAAGACTTTGAAATTGATAGATCTCTGTGATAATCATTTGGCAGCTCTTCCTGCATCATTCCCACTACTCAACAAACTTTATACTCTGAAGATCAGTCGGAATCCTTTGGGTTCCCTTCCGGAGGGATTTGAGGGCTTAAGTAATTTACGCGAATTGCAAATTGAGAACTTGGGAATAACAAATCTCTCCAAAAATATAGGTGATTTGGTTAAATTGGAGAAATTGTATGCAGGCAATAATAAAATTGCCTACCTTCCCAAATCTATTGAAAAAATGACTGCTTTACAAATTCTTTTCTTGGAAAATAATCGTATTCAAACCCTCCCCAATAATTTTGGAAATCTGAGATCCTTGTCGGAATTAAATCTTTCACACAATCTTCTCTCCCGACTTCCTTCTTCCATGGAAGATTTGCATCGGTTGAAAATGTTGTCTCTTGTCGGAAATAATATTGGTTCCCTGCCCGAATATCTGCAATCAATCCCCAATCTTCATATGTAGATTTCATTCAAAATTTAAAAATACAATAAATACAACAAATTCAAAGGGAAGCCGAGCTTGACCATGGTATGAAACTACGGGCAATCACTCTCGGTTACGATGTATTTCAGGACGAATCGAACCTTGGGGGTGTGCGAGAAAAATTAATAGAACTTCAAACCTTGAAAAAGGAATTAGAAGAACTGGTCGAGGTTCAGTTTATTCGGTTAGCTACTCCGCCCTTTACTGTGGAGACTTCAGAGCAAGCGGCACGTGATAAATTTCTCTCCCCGCGAATTCCCGAATGTCTCGAAGGGTTTGTCAGCGAAGGCTTATTAGATATCTATTCCTATTGCCCTGGACTTCTGGATCACCCTAAATCAATGCAATCTGGTCAAGAACTTATTATCAACAATCTGGTTGGCATGTTATCCCAATATCCAAATATGTTTTCCAGTCTTCAAGTAGGTTCTACAGCAAACGGTATAAACTTTAAAGCAGTAGAAGAAGCCACCAAAGTAGTGTTTGGTTTGGCCCGTCAAGATCCCTTTATCAATGTTCAATTTGCAGTTACCTTTAATGTTCCAGGAAATACACCATTTTTTCCCTCTGCATATCATGATCCACTAGCAAGTTCTGTCCCTAAGATTTCCTTGGCATTGGAAGCGGCAGATGAATTGGTTTCCCTTTTTTCTAGCTCGGATATAACGACAGCCAGTCTTTTTGATTTGAAAAAAGCTATCCAAAACCGGTTTACCAAGATTTCTATCGACCTTTCCTCTATAGTGGAGCCATTCTGCAAAAATCATGGGTTTGAATTTGAGGGAATTGATTTTAGTCCTGCTCCCTATCCTACTAAGGATAAATCCATTGGTAATGCTTTAGAAAAATTGGGTTTTACGGAATTCGGTGGAGTAGGGTCTGTATTTTCCGTAGGATTTATCACACAGGCTTTGCAATCTATTTCTGCTCCCAAGATCGGGTTTTCAGGCTTTATGCAGCCATTATTGGAAGATTATATAATTGCCCAAAGAAATAATGAGGGTAAAGTCGATTTATCCAAGTTATTGCTTTATTCTACCATGTGTGGATTGGGTTTGGATTGCGTTCCCATCCCAGGAAATACATCTCCGGATGCTGTTAAAATGCTATTGCTAGATTTAGGTATGATTTCAATGCGATTGAATAAACCTCTAACAGCCCGGTTAATGCCCATTCCCGATAAAACAAAGGGAGAAATGACCGCTTTTGATTTCGAATATTTTACCGATAGTCGAATATGTGGGGTAGATTATTATCCACGCAAGGATTGGTTCGCCTTTCGGAAAAAAAATCATAATTATCGGTTCTAACAGAGAGAAGAGAAAAAAGAGTTTAATACGAATCTAGGAATGATAAACCCTTACGGAACTTGATGGATTGAATAATTTCCTCCACCTGGTGATCGGCTATGGGTGCAAACTGATCGAATAGATTTTGCCAGAAAACTCGCCCGGAAGTTGCTCCTCGGATTTCTTGGGCAAATTCAATCGATTGCCGGACAGACATCTTAGCAGTAATGTGAGTACGATACACATCTTGCGTAATGTCCAGTATCTTTCCATGAAATTGGGATACTAAGGAAGTTACTGTCCCGATATGCTCTTCGGGTGTGGAAATCAGCAATTTGAAAATGGGTTCCAACAATACTGCATGGGCCTCCTCCACGGCTTGTCGAAAAGCTTGGTTAACCATTGTGGAAAGTTCAAAATAATTCGCTTCTTCGTCAGTTTTGGAGGTTTGAATATCTTGAATTAGGATTTGTAACTCTGCCATTGGTTCCTGGGCCAGAATTCCATGGTTACATACTCCAGTAATGGCACGAGTCAATTCACGGCGAATTTCTTCGGGAATATTGTTTCCTTCTTTGTCTCCTTGAAGTGATTTCGGTGGCACAAACATGATCACATTTTGATATTTATCAATATTCCAAATGCCTCTGGCTTGATCGGGTGTGAATTGTGTTTGGCTAGGTAATTCTTTTTCACGTACATACTCATAATCCAGAACAGATTTTTTTGCCTTACGGAGGTATTCTGTGGTTTTTTTCTCCAGACGGCTTAATTGGAGACGAATGGAATTTTTAGAATTAGGACTAATGATCTCTATACTCGAACTCGTAAGGAGAATCGATTCACGAAAGACACTGGAAGGTTTAGAAACGCTTACTTCAACACCCCGTTCCTTAAAAGTATTAGCCACAACTTCCAAATGGAGTGGTCCCATACCAGACATGAGACATTCACCTGAATCTTGACTTATTTCCGCTACAATATTGGGATCTTCTATCATAATTTCTTCCAAAATTTCTTGCAGTTTATTCAAATTTTTCAACATATCCGGCTCTATTGCTACAGTAACAACGGGATCGCTTACATAGTGGACAGATTCAAAGGGTGTTGCATCTTTTTTAACTTTGTTATCAAAAAGTGTCTCTCCACTTCGAATCTGCTTGATACCACCAATTGCTGCAATATTTCCTGCAGGGATTTCTACCACAGATTCGGTACGGGATCCCATGAAAAGACTCAATTGATTAATGTTTGCCTTATCTTGGGCATTAACCAACCACATAGGTTGTCCACGGCTGATTGTACCAGAGAAAACTCTCCCCGTGCCAATAAGGCGATTTTTGATTTTTTGAACTTTACTCAGAAATACAATTGCTGGTCCTTGTGGATCACATGTCTGCAAGGCGACACCGGCTGGAGACTCCATATTTCCGCTCCAAATCGTTTTTATGCGGTAATGTTGAGCTTCAATTGGATTTGGTATAAAATTTACAACCGCTGCAAGGGTACTTTCCCAGACAGGGAATTCTTTCACTAATTTATTTTGATTGGAAGATTGATAGATCTCTTTGAAATATTCTAATGTTTTTTCTTTTCGGAGTAATTGCGGAATAACAAACCCCCATCTATGCAATGCTGAACCAAAAATGACCGACCCCTTTTCAGCCGAGACTTTCCAATGGGTTTTAGCATATTCATCACCATACATATCCAGTAATTTGTTAAAATCCTTTATAATTCGTGTGAATTTTTCTCTAATTCCATCCATATCCAATTTCAGTTCATTGAATAGGCGATCAATTTTGTTGATAAAAAGTAAGGGGCGCACAGCTTCTTCCAGTGCTTGGCGAACTACTGTTTCTGTCTGAGATGATACTTCCTCCACGGAATCTACAATCACAACCACTCCATCTGCTAAACGTAAAGCCCGGGTTACCTTGCCGGAAAAATCTAAATGCCCCGGAGTATCAACCAAATTAATTAAAAAGGGCTTAGATCCTTTCAAACTATGTTCGTAGTAGAGTGAAATATTCGTCGACTTCATGGTAATCCCACGACGCTGCTCTTCTTCCAAATAGTCGAGCACTCGGGCTTCCCCTGCAATTGATTCCGATAATAATCCTGCCTCCGCCAACAAACTGTCTGAGAGAGTAGTCTTTCCGTGGTCTATGTGACCGATGAGGGCGAGATTACGAATAAATTCCCGATTTTCCATCATTTTGACAATATCTTCAGTCATTTTAACTCGTCGTGACATGCGCTAGTTACTCCATAAAGTATCTTTCAAAAAAAAATTTCAGATTTGGGAGAATGTAATTATATTTCTTCCATAAACAACGAAATTTGGAAGGAAACACTCTACGATCGGGCAATCAATACTCAAGATCTTCATCATCGTGTAAAATGGCAAAGATCACAATAAAATTGCGGTCTAAGGCATTTATTACTCTGTAGGGTCAGATATATCATTTTAAAACGACCGAATTGAGTATTTCCTACGAATTTATAATGAATTGCACCTAAAAAAAATTTAGATTAACGTACGATGTCATGTTCCGTGACTCGCAAAATCCCATTTTGATCCAAAATCACACGTATTTTTTTATAATACATGGAAACAGACCCAGGCACCTCTGATGTTGTCTTGAGTTTCATGATTACATTGAGGTGGTAAACCTTAGCGCACTCCACGGTTTGAATTTGTGTGGTTGTGGCGTTCCAGAGAACTTCTTTGTTAATTGGATCATCTGCATATTGGAGAAAGTGCTTCACGTTGAACCGAAGAATATCATTCACATCTCCATGGCGTTGGTGAAATTCCTTGATTTTATTGGAATGTAAAGTCACGGTTTTTACGTATTTGAACACGTTTTCTGGTTTTCCTTCATGTTCAATTGGAGTACGTGCACTTTGCTCACGAAAGTTGAGGATTTCTTGGGGAATCTGTGTCGGTTGTAAAAAGCGCATGGATTCTTTGCAGTTACCAATCTTGTTTTGATGCGTTGCGTCAAAAATATAAAACTTGCGATCGGGAAAATATTTCTGCACAAAATTGTTGGACGCCAGTCGGATCCAATCTTTAAATCTATCCTTCAGCATATAAATGACAATTAACAGGGCAAAATACCCATATGAATACTGAGATACTTGATCTACTAAGAGAAAACCCAATATAATGGAAAAGAACATAGCCACCCCCGCTGCTAAGGAATAAAACACTTCCAAAGTTTTCGATTTTTGGCGAGATGGCTGTAAATCCAAATATAACACATTTTGAATGTATTTTTTCAAGATTCCATCCCAATAACTCACGGTTTTATTCGATTTTCCCGGATGAATTTTAAATTTTGAATTAATAGGGGAAGGATTATCACGTTCATGCTGGAGAATTTTAGTTAATTTGGCACGGATGTCTTTCCATTTCTTGTTTAAGGCATCAATTTTTCCTTCTTTGACTGAATCCTTTCCAACATTACCTTTTTGCTCTAGAGGCGTATACAGATGCGCACAATATTCGGAAATTTGCCTGCTAATGTACTTATCCACAAAACTAAATGTATCATGAATCTCGGGAGGAAGTTGGGGAATCTGGAGATTGGTCTCCAAAGTGTGTATTTTTACCTGCACTCGGTGAATTTCCTCAAGCAATTTTTCACTTTTCTCGAAGATATCCATTATTTGTGCATCAAGTTTACTGTTTTGAATCATGTCAGCAATAAATTCCATTTCATCCCGTAATGTTGATTTCACGACACATCCCAACACCCTCAATTCATATTTTATGCGATCAAAATGAGTGCTTATATTTTCTCCATTTTGGATAAGGAAAAGCCGGTCGGAGATGATGTTAAAGGGGGAAAGGGGATTTTTCGGATTCATTAAGCCGACAAAGCCGATGGGTGGAGTTTTAAACCGCATATAATTATGCATGTCAGCAAAAAATGCTTGATCTGAATAGGTGGCGGAATTAATCTGAAGCGCATTAGGGGTGAAGAAGTACATTTCAAGTTCGTATTGATTGTTTTGTTTTAGTACTGAATACTAACGGCATCTTCCATTATACGAATTTCTCTAGGACAGATAGTATATTCTAATTTATGGTCATCACAATATTTAAAGATTACGGCAACTATACCTTCCTGCGTTTCACTAAGGTTCAGGATTCTTGATAAGAGGACGGGTCCAAATTCAGAAACCGTTGCCCGTAGTTTAACGCCATCTTGTTCTGACAGTGAAAGAATTTCAACAGGAAAACTTTTTGCGTCAAAAGGAATGCCGATTTTTTCGTGGATGGTTGTATTTAATTGCGTTATCGTCTTACCTATTCCGTTTTGGAGGTAGTTTGAAAGAAAAGATACTAACGGTTTTTTTTGTTTTCCCCGTGACTTCCTACGAGTTGGTGGTATTGATGCTTGCCGGACTTTTTGATTCGTGTAACATGGCAGCATACTTTACAATTTATACTGTTCGGATATCCAGGAATGGTATTCATTATTCTTCACGCGTTGCACCCATTTGCTGTTTTCCAGATACCAGGATATGGTTTTTTTTATCCCCGATTCGAATGACTCCTTTGGCGACCAGTTCAATTCATTCTGCAGTTTTGTGAAATCAATGGCGTATCTCCTGTCATGCCCGGGCCTGTCCTTGACGAATGTGATGAGATTCTTTCTGGGGCCGTTTTTGCCCCGATGAATCGGGGTTATTTCATCCAACATATCGCAGACCATCTCGACGATGACGATGTTTTCCATCTCCATATTCCCGCCGATGTTGTATGTTTCGCCACGCCTGCCCGATTTCATGATGGTCCATATTGCGTCACAGTGGTCTTCCACATACAGCCAGTCTCTCACATTCCTGCCGTCGCCATAGACAGGCAGCTTTTCGCCCTCTTTCGCATTCAGTGCTATCAGGGGGATCAATTTTTCAGGAAACTGGTATGGACCATAGTTATTTGAGCAGTTGGAGATAGTCACGGGAAGTCCGTAGGTTTTTCCGTAGGCCCTTACAAGGTGGTCTGAAGAGGCCTTTGACGCGGAGTAGGGACTGTTGGGCTGGTATGGCGTGGTTTCCTTGAAAAGGCCCTCCTTGCCAAGGCTTCCGTATACTTCGTCCGTGCTTATGTGATGAAACAGGATAAAATCTCCGGCGTGTGAACGGGCCGCCTCCAGCAGGTTGAAAGTGCCGACAATATTTGTGTATATGAAGGCCCCGGGATCCTTTATTGATCTGTCCACGTGCGATTCGGCGGCAAAGTGGCAGACCGCGTCTATACCGTACCGGGAAAATATGTCTTCCATGAGCCCGGGATCACAGATATCCGCTCTTTCAAATATGTATCTGTCAGGGTAATTCTTTTCTATTCCCTCCAGATTATCCGGGTTTCCCGCGTAGGTGAGCTTGTCTACATTTATGATCCTCCCTGTAAAATCATCTTGTCTGAGAAGATAATGTATGAAATTGCTGCCTATGAAGCCGCACCCGCCTGTTACCATGAGGTTCTTTGTTTTCATTCGTTTCATCACCTGATTTTGAATTGAATTTTCCCGGTATGATTACATCAAATACAAATGGACTGTCAATCAAAATACCGGAATCTAACGGCCTCTTTCTCGCCCTTCCTTCTTCATTGCTTGACATGTCATATTTATTTTCTTATGCTTATTTTTTATAACAAGTTCGTAAAAAGTCAGTTTTCTTCAGAATCGGGGACAGGTTTAAACCTGTCC
Organism: Promethearchaeota archaeon; assembly: GCA_018238965.1. Lineage (GTDB taxonomy): Archaea > Asgardarchaeota > Lokiarchaeia > Sigyniarchaeales > Promethearchaeaceae > Harpocratesius. The sequence goes on along the minus strand of JABCSI010000046.1, from coordinate 1,918 downwards.
CCACTGGTCATTCCAGTGAGGCGAAGATGTCTTTTGATAAGCTTATTAAGAGTTATTCCAGACCGATTGATGCGCTGCCCGTTTCTATCTCCAGAAGGGGGACACTGGAAAATGCCATCAAGGCGATCCTTTTTGATGTGTACGGCACACTCTTTATAAGCGAAGCGGGTGATATAAGCGTGGCGAAAGAATGGTCGGAGCGAAACATTACCAGGATAGCCGGTTTGCTGGACAAATATTGTATAAATATTCCCCCCCATATTCTGCTTGAAGAGTTCTTCCGCGAAATTGAAAGAGGCAAGGAAAGATTGATAGATCAGGGGATAAATTATCCTGAGATCAGGATTGAAGAGATATGGGAAAAGGTGCTTGGCATTGAAGATATGGGCAGGATAAAGGACTTCGCTGTCGAGTATGAACTTATTGTTAATCCTGTATGTCCGATGCCCCACCTGGAAGAGATGTTAAACGGGTGCAGGAAAAAAAATATCCCTATGGGTGTGATCTCGAATGCCCAGTTCTATACGCCCTGTCTGTTTACTTCTTTGCTGGGTAATGATCTTGCAGGGCTTGGGTTTGTGGATGACCTTGTCCTGTTTTCATATGTCCTGGGTTATGGGAAACCCTCTCTTGACATATTTGAGAAGGCCGCGGGAAGACTTGAAAAAATGGAAATAGCGAGGAAAGATGTCCTGTACGTTGGAAATGATATGTTGAAGGACATATTCCCCGCCATGACGACCGGTTTTCAAACGGCCCTCTTCGCGGGTGATGGAAGGTCTTTGAATCTGAGGGAGGATGATAGAAGATGTAAAGGTGTGTCGCCTGATATTATTGTAACCAATCTTCTGCAGATACTGGAATATATCTGATGGTGGCTCTGGGCGATATTTGTGGATTTACTTATCCGGTCTGGTGTAGAACATAGGCGGTGTCCATCCGGAAATGGATTTTTCAGAAAACCGGACACAAGACAATTATTTTTCTGAGGTGTAGTAATGAAAAAAAACAAGTGGCTTGCTGTTGTATTTGTTGCGGTATTTCTAATCCTTGCAGTTGTAATCTTTCTGCACAGAGATAGTTTTTCCCCAGATGAGAGGATTGCGACAAGGGAGAGGCCCGAAGCCGTTTCAGTTATTCCAGAGAAAGATACAAGGCACGATGAAAAAATTGTCAGAAAGAAAATAATGTCCCCCGGTCAGAAAGAAAAGGCGCCGGAGCTGTCCGATGTCGAAAAAGGCGACCGGGATCAACTGCAGGGGAGGGTAGAACAGTTCTTTGATTACCTCGACAGACAAGACTACATAAGGGCCTATAAACTGGAGGATGGATCATATCGGCATTTTCTGGGGCTTATTTCGAAGCTTTCCTCACGCACCCCCGTCGTGTCAGGTGAAATGAAGGACCTCTATACACTAAGATATAATATAGCGCACTTTTACAGGGTTATGAGGAAAAAGAATATCTTGCTGATAAAGGATATTCTTTCTAATGAGAGGAAGATGCTCGAACCCGTCATGGAGATGCTTTATGAATGGGGTTTGAGGGAAATAGAAAATGAAAGTGGAAAGGTTGAAGCCTGCGCGGGCGATCTTTATGAGTATGCCGCCTTCTTCCTGAACACCATGGCGGGAAAGGCCTATCTGCTGAGGAGAGAGTCAGGCACCAGGATGCTGCTGACATACTACTCGATTATCACGCTTGACATGGCAAACAGGGAAAACCTGAACCGCTACGGCGTGGACATTGTCCCCCATGTGGATCTTCTGATTGACGATATCAGCAGATACAGTGGTCTGGATCACAAAGATAAATACCTTGAAAGATTAGAATCTATCCGTAAAAGCGCCGGAAATCGGACTAAGGTGCATTCGTAAAAAGTCGAAATATGCACAATTTTGTCATTCCCGTGAAGCTT
>JABCSI010000281.1 GCA_018238965.1 Promethearchaeota archaeon | reverse complement strand
CGAGATCGGGAAAATCCCGGTGGATTGGGAGTTAAAAAAATTAGGTGAAATCATACATTTGCAAACAGGAAAACTGGATTCTAATCAAGCTGACGACAATGGTAAGTATCCCTTTTTTACTTGTGCTCCAAATCCACTTTCAATAAATCAATATTCATATGATTTAAATGCTATTCTTTTAGCTGGAAATAATGCAAATGGAATTTTTGCAATTTTATAGAGTTTATCGATTAAGTTCTGAAATATGGGTATATCGATAATTTCAGTCAAGGGAATCATGGCGAATAAAAATAAGAATTAACAACCTAAATAAATATACTTGAGATATCACTATTTGAATTAGAGCCTTGTTCTCGATTACTCCTCCAAAGTTTTGCATTTTGCCACTGAATAATCCTAAAGATCTGGTTTAAATCCGATATCCTTGAAATATTGCCCCAACTAAAAGAATCCTAACTATATCCTTGGATGTATTTTAGAAATTTGGAATCGGGAATGGGGCAAAATCAGTGTTTTAAATTTTTTTTTATAACTTCTATTGGTTTGGCATTATTCCTAATTTGGCGGGACTAATTAGTTTCAGTAAAGGGCATGCATGTTGCCCATAAGCAAAATATTCAAATGTTAAACGCTATTTTTAGTACTTGTAACGTGTTTGATGACATGGAGTGACTTCATGCAATTCAATGTTTATCTTGCGTGTATCTCCGTTGAAGAACACTAAACATCGATAGATTACGAACTACCCACTATAGTATCAACAGTCAACAAGATACAAGGAATTCAGACACAATGTCAACCGATCCAGATAAGCTACGAATCGGCGTATTTCCGTGTGATTGTGGTATTAACATCGCCGGGGTGGTAGACATGGATGCGGTGTCAGCTTTTTCTCTGACCCTGCCAAATGTTTGCTACGCAGAACGTTATCTCTCGCTTTGAACCACGTCCGGGGCAGATTTTATTCGTAAAGCCATAGAAGACTATGATCTAAACCGGATAGTTGTCGCAGCTTGTACTCCGAAGACACATGAACCCGTGTTCCATGCGGTTCTACGGGATTGTGGGCTAGATCCATCATTCTTGGAATTTGTCAATATTCGGGAACATTCTTCATTTGTTCATCAGAAACACCCCGATAAAGCGACGGAAGTCGCCATGGAGCAAATCCGCGCGGGGGTCGCAAGAGCAGCACTTCTCGAAGTGGTGCCCGAAAAAGTCGTCCCCGTCTCAGATGCAGTTCTTGTTATTGGAGGTGGAGTGGCAGGGTTGCAATCCGCACTGGATCTCGCAAACCAAGGTCATAAAGTCTATCTGGTTGAACAAAACCCCACAATTGGGGGAAAAATGAGCATGCTCGACCGCACATTTCCAACCGATGATTGTTCCATTTGAATCTTGGGGCCCGTCATGTTGGAAACGCAGCGTAGTACGAACATCGAACTCTTTACCTTAGCCGAGGTCACTGATCTTCAAGGATACATCGGAAATTTCGAGGTAGAGATATTGCAACACGCCCGTTACACCAATCAAGACTGTAACGGTTGCGGTGCTTGTTTCGATGTCTGCCCTGCCAACGCGCCCAGTGAATTTGATCAAGGAATGGGCCCAAGGAAGGCAATCTACACGTCGTTTGCACAAGCTGTGCCCATGCAAGCTCAAATTGATATGGACGTCTGTATCAAGTGTGGCAATTGTGAAGTTGTGTGCGAGTTAACTGCTGTGAATTTCGATCAGCAGGACACCAAATTTTCGGTCAAAGTGGGAGGAATTATTATGGCAACCGGCTGGGATGAATACGAACCCGAGTATGGCTACTTGGGTTATGGCAAATTTGAAAATGTCATTACCCAACTGAGTTTAGAAAGGATGCTGGCTCCAAATGGGCCAGTAGTGGGGCATTTACATCGACCATCCGATGGCAAACCGCCGGAAAGCGTGCTTTTCGTGCAATGTGTCGGATCCCGGGACATCAACCGCAATGTGTATTGTTCAAGCGGTGTGTGCTGTATGGTGTCGATTAAAAATGCCAAACTGGTAAAAGGTCATAATCCAAGCACAGAAGTTGTGGTTGCGTACATTGATATCCGTGCCGCCGGCAAAGGATATGAAGAATACTACGCTGCATCCAGACGTGAAGGTGTGAAATATATTCGGTCAAAAGTTGGCCGGGTGCGAGAGGATCCGAAAACTGGTAATCTCAAAGTGGTGTTGGAAGATACCCTAAGCCCGGATAAAACCATCCGCGAATATGAATTCGATATGCTGGTACTTTCAGCGGCCATGTTGCCCTCAAAAACTTTCGGTAAACTCAATAAAGTAGTCAACCTTTCCAAACATTCCAGTGGATTCCTAAAAGAATTCCACCAGCGATTAAATACCGTAGATACTGATGTACCAGGGATTGCCCTTGCTGGGGCGTGTCATGGGCCGAAAGCAATTTCGGAAACCATAATGCAAGCCAAAGGGGCCGCCTCTTCCATAGGTAAACTATTAACCAATGGAGAATATCGCATTAACCTCATCCGAGCAATATCGGATGAAGAAAAATGTTCCAGGTGTGGAATGTGTGCCGCCGCCTGCCCGTTTGAAGCAATTAAAATCACTCGGGAGGAGGGAGCAGTTGTAGATAACATTTTATGCCGTGGATGTGGGCTTTGTGCGGCAGTATGTCCAAGCGAAGCCATTACAGTGCGATATTATCGGGGTGATCAATACGAAAATCTCATCGATGCAATGTTAGAAGATGCCCTTAAAGAGGGAGGTCATGCATAATATGTCCACCGAATCAGAGTTTAACCCGCGCATCATTGCCTTTTTATGTTGGAAATGAGGATACGGAGCAGCAGATATGGCCGGTACTATTCGTGCCCAATATCCTGCAAGTCTCCGGCCAGTGCGAGTTATGTGTACCGCAAGGGTGAGCTCGGACATGGTCATGCGTGCTTTCAATAAGGGTGCCGATGGCGTAATCGTTGGTGGCTGACACATCAATGAATGCGATTTCGTTAACGGAAACGAATATGCTCAGAAATTAGTGGCGTATTTGCAGGACGTGTTAGAAGCCATTGGGCTCGAACGGGAGCGGATACGGATGATCTTCGTCAGTGCCGCCGAAGGGGCGAGGTTCCAACAATTCGCAACAGAAATGGATAACACTATCCGAAAATTGGGACCTTCTAAATTGCATCAGCATCAGATCGTAGCGACCGCGGAAGCGAAAGCGAAAGCGGAAGCGAAAGCACGGAAAAAGGCCAGTAAGTCCAAGTAATTTACCCATCAACCAAGAAACCATGAAACAAATCTTGGTTGAACTCGATGGTCCAAATGAATGTTTGCCGTAAACGTGGGGCAAACAGGATGGGTCCGGCAAGGATGCAACCCATTGAGGCTCTTAAATTAATAACCAGTAATACTCAAGAAATATCTTAACTACCAAACCTTTTTTCAAGGTCTTTTTTCCTTCTTAACTTTTACCCAATTTTTCTTCACGTTCACCGTTTCATCCTTTTCATCATATTTTCAATCGTCATCGATTATAGAGGATTTTTTGGGATTTTTTCTGGTTTTCTTACTGGATTTCTTACCGGATTTCTTCCTGGTTTTTTTTTTATTATTGAAGGTGCTTTCTTTTTTCATGCAGTTCCAGTATTCTTCCATCACAAAATCAGGAATGATGAGTTCGATTCCCTCTTTCTCAAAAAGCGCCACGATCTCCGAGAAATGGGTCTGATGACGATTTAATAGATGAATAAGCACATTCGTATCCACCAAAAACGCTCCATGGGCTTTGCCGCGCACTACATCGAAAGGCCATTTCGCCTCGAATTGAAGGATTTGATTTAGACTGTGGTAGATATCCGTATCGTAGGAAATTACCTCCATTCCGTAGATTCGAGCGAGAAAACCGAGATAGCAATCGCATGGTGAGGATTTTTTCTTTCTTGAACGTTCTCGGTGATGAATTTCATGCACTAAGGGCTTAAGCAAATTTTCGATATGGGGTGGGAGAGAGAGGAGTGAAACATTCGAGTAAGCATGGAAGGGGAGATTCCACAGCTTTACTAATTTGAAAAATGGTGAGCTTTGAACTGCAGCTTTGAGAATACTTTCCAAAGGGATTTTTTCCTTTAATTCAATAATTTCATCAGGCAGTGGGAGTGAATCAAAATCTCGCATTTCATCAAGAATTTCTTCACGGGAATAATAGGAGGAGATAGGGATAATATTTTGGGCCGACATTGTTATCATATAATTCACCGACAAAAATGATATTAATCTAAGTATGTTAGCATTTTTCGCAATTCCTAAAATCCACATTAATTTCGAGGAAAGGATGGTTGCAATACATATCGGATTTTCCTCAAAATATTTCGCAATGGTATTAATTTTTAAAGATAAATGATTATTATTAACTGTAGATGTCGACGTCAATTGCGGAGCACTTTGCCTCCGATCATGATCAGATCATTAGGATCTTGCGAAGTTATTTTAAGACCCGGGGAAATCCAGAAGAAAATATACAAATCATAAAAAACCTAAACTGGATCATCGATCGCCATTTTTATCTGGAAGAGAAAGTATTAGTGCAATATCTCGAGCTGGATCCATATCGGAACTTTACATTGCTCATCCGATTTTACTCCGAGCATAATGAAATTTTAAATCTCAACGCAAAAATTCGTAAGAATCTCGAGTATGATCCTCTGTTTACCATTAATCCGGCCATTACCGAACTCCAAAATTTAGTGGTTCTGCATAAGAATTTTGAAATGGAAAACTTCTATTACCGAATGGATGAGGTTCTTTCGTTGGATGAAAGACGGGTCATATTGAAATCCTTGGATATTTCCGCTAAATCTGGTTTTTACCCCATGGTAAAAATTAGGGAATCCGCCAAAGTTCTCTTTGCCTCAAATCCTGAATTATTAAAAATACTATAATTCTCGTTATTACTGCTCCATGGATCCTGTGGGATTAAGAAGAACGTTTAGTTGGTTATCTGATCCCTATAATCTTCTCTCTCTCTGAATTTAGGATATTCCGAACTTTTATTATTTACCCCGTGATAGTTAACCATATTATGGATAACTCGAAACTACTAACTCAGGAAAAATTAAGTATCATCCGTGAAAAGCAAGCCAATTTGCCCGCCATTATGGTGGAAGAAGGAATCGATTGTTGGATGATCTTTGTAAGAGAAACTGCCAGTAATTCTGATCCCGTGCAATCCCTGACTATAGGGGGGGATGTAGTTTGGATCTCGGCATTTATCTATAATATTCAACAAGGAAAATTACATACAACAGCCATTGTCGGAAATTTTGATGTCAATGCCGAACGCAGGAAGAATATTTGGAGTGAGGTTATTGGGTATACAGAAGGAATTTCGTCCGTTTTATTACAGCATATTACTCAACTTGATCCGAAGGTAATTGCCTTGAATTATTCCGAAACCGATGTTGTGGCCGATGGTCTTTCCCACGGTCTTTTTCAAATAGTTTCGAAAATTTTAGAACCTTTTCAATCTCGATTCCGGTCCGCGGAAGGCTTAATTCGGAAACTCCGCGGCGTTAAATCCTCAACTGA
>JABCSI010000280.1 GCA_018238965.1 Promethearchaeota archaeon | reverse complement strand
CACGACGCCGTGCTCCTGGGACAGGGAGATCAGCGGCAGGTCGCGGCGCACGCGCCCCAGGCCTTGGCCGGCGGACTCCACCAGATAGCCGAAGATCTCACGGCCCGAAGCTTCCGTGATGTAGTCCTTGGAAAGGTGGACCGAGCCCCCGTAGATGATGAGCCGCCCGGGCGCCGCCTCCAGTTCGTCATGCTCATGCGACGGACCCCGCTGCACGCTCACGACGGGACAGGCCAGCGCGACCGCGATGTCCTCCACCAGACAGACGCCCAGCTCCACCTGGCAGAGGTCGTTGAAGACGAAGGTGCCCGGCCGGATCTCGTCGATGCCCGGGAAGCTGTCGGCCAGGTGGCAGTAGCGCCCCAGCGCCACTTCGGTCCCGAGCGCCGCCGATACCCGCTGGGCGATCAGTCGTTGCAGGGTGACCAAGGCAAATATATTCATAAAGGCCGCCTTGTAGGCGTCGTTGCTGCGGCTGTCACAGTAACGATAACACTGTCTGATGCTAGGTTACTGCCAACATCCGTGACAATTACTGTGAAGTTATACGTTCCAGCCACAAGTCCATCCACGGAAACAGTTATTGTACTTCCAGTCCATTCACCAGTTACTAATGAAGTATCATCCAAGAGTATCTCGTATGATACCGCATGCAGGTCGCTTGGACTCCATTCAATCTCGTTTCCTGTATCTCCTTGTTCGTACCCAAAGTCAACAGGGCTATCGATTAGAGGTGCAGTACCGTCAACCACAGTCACGTATACAGTGTCCTTTTGCCAGTTATCGTCAATATCTAAAAGGTACACAGTATAGTTGTAGACTCCCAAAGATAATCCATCAATGTTTAGGTTGAGATTTTCACCGCCCCAAACTTGACTTCCTACGCCCCCATTATCAATAAATAATTCATAGGTTGATGGATCTAAATCCGAACAAGTCCATGTTATAGTATTTCCCGTATCTCCTAATTCATAGCCAGCATTTGAAGGACTATTAATCGATGGGTCTGTTGTATTCCCGAAAATCAAATAGGTTTGTCCCACATCAATTCCAGAAATATCATCTAATCCGCCGCGGAGATTGAATAGGGCTTTGGTAAAGATTTCGATGAAGGGTTTTAAATCTTCGATGAAGGGAAACTCATTGGCGAGAATTTCAAGAAGGATTTTCAGGGCGCTTTCCTCACTAAAATCGGTAACTAAACCAATTATATCCCCAATTTCTCCAAATGAGCCCTGGATCAAATCCATAATACCATTCGGAATAGAAAGAGCACCTCCACTATCCCCACTCAACAAGGGCAACAATACATCAATTATCTCCCCGATCGGACCCTGCAATCCCGAAAGAAGTGGAATATCCCCTAAAATAAAATCATCGGGACCAACTTCCGACAAGGGTGTTAATTGCACAGTGGGTTGGAAACTTTCATCGATTTCCGACTCATCCAATTTAGTAAGAGTGCCGTCTTCTTCTTTATGGTAATAAGCAGGTTCAACCCATGCAGCATTCCGCTCATACATGTCATCACGGGCTAGTTCTCGTTCAACTTCGTTAATCTGCCCAATGGGATTGGTGGGTTCAAATTGAACCTGTAAGAAGGCATTAATATTGTCAGCATAGAGTTTCGTAGCCATTAAGGTTAAATCTACGGCAGTGGAATTATATTCTGGTTCAATTAATGCCCTTTGATTGGCCAGTTCAGAGACCGTCCATACGTCGTATAGAATCAAGAGTAGTAAATCGATCTGATCTGCTTGGCTATGGTAGATAAAATCAGCACCATCCTTATCCGGAAGAACATCCTCTAATGAAAGGGTGTTCCCGGTACCAACGATGTGTTGGGTTTCTTGATGTGTTGCCAAGATACCATAGTAATCCTTCCACGGAATAAATGTGTCCTGAATGGACATTCCTGTAAGGTTCGCATTGAAGGCATAGATCGCAATCCAGGGTTGATCTTCTAAATTTTCCCGTATAGTCGAAAGGTCATAGACAGGTATCAACTGGATGTTGTAAATTCGATAGTTTAAGATTTCAAAGACGGATTCGCCCAAATAGCTCATGTCTTCATCGGCGGGATCATAAAAAACGTAGATCCAATCCAATTTAAGTTCCCGACGGGCTACCGCAGATTCCGAAGTTTCAACCGCTGAAATATTCTGTCCAACGGCTGTAACTTGCGGGGCAATCTCGCATAAGATAAATGCTAGGATTATAACACTTAGAATTTGTTTTTTAACTTTAGATTTTTCCATAATTAAACTCCCCCTCATTTTCCATAAATCCGAAATTTAAACACCTTTACCAGTGAGTGTGCCTATATTCTAGGTTGTATGAAAATAGAGTTAATATTAGTTGAAACAAACTACGTCCTTAACTATAATAAATGTTTTGGCGTAAAAATTAAAAGGGAGGCTTTGCATGGATATCAAAACGAAATCAAACTACAAAAATGGAGTGAAAAAATTGGATTCCCAATATCACTTTTTGGATGAAATTTTTGATGAATTTTTAGATGGATAATTTGAAGGAGAATTTTCTAAAATCCTTTGGGATCTTCCAAATATACAAACATATCAATTGAATCCAACCGATTCCAACCAATATAAAGAATTCCAACCAAGCTGTAGGCCCTTCTTCAACCCATGACAGAATACCGATAATTAAACCAAACAGAACAATTACCTCATTGAGGGCAATCAAAAGAAAGAAAGTGAAATAGCTAGAATCGTATCCCTTATTTTGATATTTTTCCATAGTTTTGGGGAGAACAAACCAATGGGTAGCGAAGATAATCAAAATACTTAAACCGAACAGTAGTACGAATATTAAACCAATATCCGAAGTAAGATCGATAAATGGTGGAGATCCAGCGGGTTCATTGCTTGAAGTTTTAGTAATATCAAGGATAAATAAGATAAGAATATAGACGAAAGGGACTATCGCCACTAGATTGAATATAAGGAAATTTTTATATGTACGACTTCGAACTTCTAATTCAGGTGAAGAAAATAAATTATATTCGACTAGCATTGCGGGTTCTTCTATAAGATTTATAGTTTCCTGTATTTCTTCATGTGTTCCTTCAGATTTCCAAGACCATAATAATTCTTGAGTTTTTAGGTTATTCAATTCTTGACATGAAAGATATTTCAAATTTGAATTGGAATAAATGATAGGATTAACTTCGCTGATATTGGAAAAGGGAACTTGATATAGCTTAATTTTATGTTCTTTTTCTGCAGTTTTGATAGAAATATCCCAATTTCCTAATTTATTCAAGTTTGGAACATACTTCTTACCAGAAGAATTTGAGTTTGTGAATGACCCCGTTGCAGAGGTATCCATCGCATTTATTTTAATATCTATCAATTCTATTGAACTCCATTCAATTGAAATTCTTTTTCTGAGAAATTTTTTAAATATGATTCCAGTTTGAGTGAATAAAACCTTCTTCCTGAAAGCAAAATTTATGAAGAGAAAAAAGGCAAATGCCATTGAAAGCATGATGATAGTGGACAAAATTCTTTCAAAGGGCGTGGCGTCTTGAAAATAGATTTCTGGTCGTAAATTATTTCGAATTTCGATAAAGAGAAAGAAAGCTAAGACCGAATAGGGCAAAATAATCAATGATTTCTGTCGATTTACAAGAATAAATTGAGAGTTTTCCATAAAGTCACTTAGTTTCTTGAAGCTAACCAAAATAAGATTTTGCATCGTGCACACTCCAAAATGGAGGAATCAATATTACAAATAATTAAGCGAAAAAATGATTGATAGGCTTAGTTATTGATAATTTTTTGAAAAAGCCCAAATTGGATCGGTCAAGGAGTGGACGGCCTTAATTATTTTACCCTTGGTCATGGCTTCCATCTCGGTTGTGGAATACATAGCTTGCCCCACAGAGAGAATTCGCCCATGTTGGGGATCCTCAATCAACACAATATCTCCTGTCTGAATATCTGAGTCAAATGCGATCACACCCGGGCGCATCACATCTGCCCCCTTGGAGACAAATTTAATGGCTCCCTGATCCACCTTCACGCGATGATACGGGAGATCATGCTTGAGTAAAAAACTCAGTAAGGGAATGAAGGTATCATCCCGAAGCCAAAAAGTTAGCACATTATTGATTGCGTAGAGTTCTTGATTTTCTCCCAATTTAATCCATTCGACACGATCTTTTGGCGATAGGACCTTTTTGACCTCCTCGGGGGGAATCGGCAATTGGGTTTCCAATCGACGGAGCAATTTTTTAATATCCTTCGATTTTAGCATGTGCCGTTGATGAATGTGAAGTGGGTTGCCCATAAGAGATCACTTATCACTTTTCAACCGATTTGGGAAATCCCAAAGCGTATACATGGGGGTATTGGGCCGGATCCATCATAGATCGATGTCCAATAAAGGTTGGAACGGATGTATTCTTGATAACATCCTTGAATTCGGACCAATCCGTCGGGACTAACACCAGATCCACACCTTCGGTGCAAGCCTGTGCATTTTCTTGATACTGGACTTCGGTGATTCGTTGTGCTTCCAAGGTTTCTTTCGCCATGTGCATCCCTTGAGGGCAATAGGCCTTGATTTCACAACCTTGGGATACTAAGTATGAAATAATTCGGAGAGCCGGTGATTCCCGAGTATCGTCGGTTTGGGGTTTAAAGGAGAGTCCCAATATCCCCACTTTTTTGCGCATGATAGGTCCAGTGACTTTTTCGGCCAAATCAATCAAATGGAGATATTGAATCTTGTTCATTTGAACCACTTTTTCCATAATACCAAAAGGAGAGTGGTTTACTTGACCAGCATGGACAATCGCATTCACATCCTTGGGAAAGCAACTGCCACCATAACCTGGACCATTACGCAGAAACATCGGACTAATTCGTTTATCTGCTCCTAATGCACCTAATACTTCTTTGGAGTCGATACCAACTGCATCGCAGAAATTGCCCCATTCGTTGGCAAAGGTGATTTTCATTGCCAAAAAGGAGTTTTTAGCATATTTGATCGCTTCTGCAGCGTTAATGCCAACGTAGGTAAATTTTTCTTCGGGTGCCCAAGAATACATTTTGCGCAAAATATCCTTGGTTTTAGTATCTTCCGTGCCTATTACAATGCTATCGGGTTCAATAGAATCAATCCATGCGACACCCTCACGGAGAAATTCCGGATTCATAGCAAGACCAAAATCTACTCCCGCTTTCTTGCCTGAAAATTCCTCAAGCAAGGGTTTTACGGTGGTTAAAGTTGTACCCGGTATCACGGTCGACTTCACCACAACTACATGGTAATCGGATTTTGTCTTAAGCACTTTTCCAATATCCCTTGCTACTTGCTGAATATAAGATAGGTCTATCATGCCGCCTTTATCTGGAGTACCAACGCAAATAAGGGTTATATCGGTGTTTTGCACCGCGCTTTGGAGATCCAAAGTAGCGGATAACTTTTTCTTATTAATGACCAAATCATGCAAAGCTTCATCTAAATGAGCCTCAAAAATCGTCGGCTTTCCTTCATTGATGGAATTAACTTTAAATTCGTCAATGTCAACCAGAATGACATCGTGACCAAAATGTGCTGCACCGGCAGCATTTAC
>JABCSI010000279.1 GCA_018238965.1 Promethearchaeota archaeon | reverse complement strand
CATGAACGGATTTGCAGATCCTGGAACCCGTGGTTCGCATGGAAGCAGCGTCTATGACCATTACATCCGGTTTGCGTTTGTTTAATCTAAGGAGGGCGTCTTTACCTGTACTGACAAATGTGACTTTGTAACCTTTGGCTTCCAGATCCGGAACAAAAGTTGGAATATCAGCTCTTCTCTTTCCGGTCCAAAGTATTCTGGTTTTCAGAGTAGAATTGTCAGTCATGAAGGCCGCCTGCTGGGGATTTATCCAATTTTTCGCTGGATAGTTGTGCAATTATATCCTGAAAGGTCATTTATCGCAATTACAATCTGTTAAGCTTGCAAAACTATTTCTTAAGATTAGGATTTTCATTAACAATCAATAGAACAGTTAACAAACGTATCCGTTACTTTTTATTTTAATAAGTGAATATCGGGTAATAATATCCGTAATATGGCCCAATTCGATTCGATTGGACCGTAAAAACTTTTGACGCACGGGAAGGTTATAGAAAAGATTCTTGATTTTGATGGTGGTTCCCAAGGGAGCGCCGCAGGGATTAATTTGGGGCGGGGTTCCCGGAACAAGTTGAAGGTTGATTCCATGATCCTGGGTAGCCGGACGTGATATCATTTCAATTTGGGAAACTGCCGAAATGCTCGCCAAGGCTTCCCCCCGGAATCCCAGAGTGGTGATTGAATCCAATTGATCCGCCGAATCGATTTTTGACGACGTATGGCTCTGAAAGGCAATTTCCATTTCCGATTCGTCAATGCCGCACCCGTTATCCGTTATCTGGATCAAATCCTTTCCGGCATTGGTTATGGTGATAAATATTTGAGTTGACCCTGCATCCATTGCATTTTCAACCAACTCCTTCACGACAGAGGCTGGACGTTCGATCACCTCACCTGCGGCTATCTTTTCGTATCCATCTATTAATTTAATTTTCATGGCGGGTATCTCGAGGGGTCATGGGATATTTATATAATCTGTAATTGTCGCCGAGATTTTTTAACCCACTTACTAATGGTTTATTAGCAAATTTGACACTGTGGCAAAAAAAATTTAAGTGACAGCGTCAAGTGTATCTTATTAATAGGTGTAAAATATCATGAAAATAAGATTTCGATTGACAGGTGTCCCACCCGATCAGGCTATTAAATTGATAGACGTTGACCAAAGTAAGACCGTTGGCGAGATTAAGAAAAATGTGCAAAAGGAATACAAACTCAATCCCATTTTGGCTATCCAGTTCATATTCAAAGGGAAAGTTTTGGCCGACGATATTAAATTTTCGAAAATTGGTCTAAATCCCAAGGCCGATATCGTAACCGTAATGGCAACTCAAGCGGGCGGAAATTAGGTATTAAAACTTAATCTATTGCTTATTTTTTTCACAGTTTTCTGATTCTCTTATTCCCAGTTGATTTTCCTATGCTTAAGAATTTTCTAAGACCAAGTCATTTCAGATTTTATATGCCATAATTGAGGCGCATTCCTCAAGGGAGAGCGAAAAAAGACGCATTACCTCTGAATTAATTGCTTGGAGAAGGTGTTGATTCTCTGTAGATTGTTGAAAATGGAGATTTTTCACTAAAGAGGAAATTTTATTGTAGGATGCAAGGGATTCGGAATCCGGGTCATCAAAATCAATTTGTGGAATGGGTAGGGCTAAAAGATTGGCTTGCAAAAGGTGGGGAAACACCTTTTTTTTGGGATTGGAAAATAATCGGAAATAATAATACTCCAGGAGTTTCGATGAAACAATCCCAAACAGAAATTCCAGAGAATAGCGGGATAAAATTTGAGAACCACGGGGGATTGAGGTTTGCCGGAAGGGCAATAGTCTTTGTTTGGATTTGTTCGAACTATCTTTCGCACTATCCCTGGTTTTAAGTTTGGAATTGGATAGATTCCATGGTTTTAGGATGAATTGATATATCACTTGGACCAAATAATGAGAATCGTAATCAAGGGCTGCAAAAAATCCCCTACCGGTTTTTCTGAACAGGATTTTGGGAGGAATATATTGGGAATGTGATTTATATTTAATTCCCTGGAACCCCAATTGAATAACGTGGTTAGATGTGAAATGAAATCGAGAGATTGATTCTCCCAATAAAATAGGATGATTTTGCGATTCGGAGGAAATTGGGGATGAATCAACATTAAAATCGGAGTTATCTGTGACATCATGTATGATTTTCTTATAGTCGGAAATTTGTGAAGCAAAGATTAATTCATGGCAATGGTTGCATTTGGCAGTCTTCTCGGGTAAATTTTTGCCTTGACGGAATTTAAAATGGGGTTTGGGATTCCACAAAGAGCAATAGGGACACTGGTATATTTCCCCGTTTTTACCGAGTTCTACTCCCCGGCTATTGGTAACAAAATCGCCAAAATTAAAATGGGGTGTGGAAATCATTTTATCGATGATTTCGGCCTCTTTCGGTTTATGGAAAATGGTGAAATTCGAGAACACGTTTTTTGTAAAGGATTTTTGCAATATTGAATAACGTTCGACGACTTTGATTGGTAATTCGGAAAGAGATTCGGAAGGAGATTTGGAAGAATCATTCCCAGCCCCCAATGCTGTAATTACAATTTGAATTTGGTGGACTTTGGTTGATTTTGTTTTTTGAATCGTTAAAATTATGGCCGGGTGGATCACATTAGTAAAAATATCCTCTCCCAAATAGAGAATTTGCAGTATCTTGGTCCGTTCGAGCAGGATTTTTCTTAAGGGTTCATAAACAGGATTGAAAAGAAGCGTATCGGGTAAAATTAGCGAGATAATCCCACGAGGGCGGCAAACCTGAAGATGACGGTATAGAAAAAGTGCGAAGGAATCCAATTGGTCCCTAATGAAGTAGGTGGATTTGGAGGAGGTCCCTTTATTGTCAGATTGACCCCGTTGCAGAAATTCAGAATTCTTCCGCAAAAGGGGGGCATAGTGGAGGTCAATGATATTTTTATAGGGCTTTAAATCCAATCCCCAAGGCGGATTACCCACCAGAAGATCGAAACCGGATTCGGGGAGCAGATGTTTAAGCGAATCCTTCAACCCAAGATGATAAGTGGGGAGTTTTTCTAAAGGGGATAGGGAAGAATCGATCTGGGAAAGGATGAGGAAATTCAATCTGCACAGTTCGAGCGCCAGGGGATCCAGATCATAACCTGTTAGCTTAGCATTCGGATAATAGGAACCTAATTTTAGAAGAAAATTACCCGTACCGCATGACAGATCGGCGATCTCTGTAATCTTGATGGTCTCGGGATCCAAGAACAGTTTCAAATTTTCAAGAAGGAACTCCACCAACCATAGGGGGGTATAGAAACTGCCCGTTGCATTTTGGTTTTCCAGAAAAAATTGATATAGTTGGGAAAAAATTGAAGGATAATCATATTCAAGCAAAAATTCACCCACAATGGAATTCCAAGTATCAAATTGGGAAATATTCATGGACTCCCGACAGCAGGGTGGAAATAAAATAGGGAACTGGGATTTTTTTCCTCCCATGATAATTATTATGCCGGAAAATAATGAATCGATTTTAGAATAGGGAATAAATTGATTGGAAGTGCTCGGAAACTCGGAATTTAAAGTGTTTTTTCGTGACACACCGAATATTGTCAACATTTTGATGAAGGCAAAAAAATTTTGCTTGAAATTCGGAGAATTATGGCGAAAATCGGATAAATTTCGTAATTTGTCTATAAGTTCCGTTATATGTGCCATGTGCCGAGCCCCGAATTCAATGAATTTAAAAATTCCGCGATTATTAATCGAACTTCATTAAAATTTAAATTCTTGAACCATTTAAAGGTAAGTAAGCACGGATATTAAGGGATGTTATCAATGGTTGAAATGGATCAAGCACTTCTAACAGCAACAGTGGAACATGCCCGAGAAATTCGCACTTTCCTTAGCCAAAATATGACAGATTCTCTTTGTTCCCAATTGGTGGAAACATTTCCCCTTCCGGAAATAGTGCATTGCGAACGAGACGAAATTATTGAAATATATGCCCAATGTGTCCCGTTATTGACGATTTTTATCCACTATGTTCCCCAGCAAAGTGATTTGATTAACCAATTTCTCGAAAATTTTATGAAATGGCGAAAATTGAATGCAAAAACCATCTTGGAATTTAAACTACCGAAGATTGCAACCGAAGAATTCGAGAAATTAGATAAATTGGATAAATTAGAGAACTGTGCGTATTCCACAATAATAACAGACCTTTATGTCCCATTTCTGAAACTGTATAACCGAAGTATGCAGGAAAAACGGGGAATTGTATTCACGCCACAGTACATTATCACTTTCATGCTATCCACTTTGGAAACACTGCTCAGGGAAGAATTTCACATCAAAACCGGGCTATCTTCCCAAGAATATCTCTACTATGACCCGGCTACTGGTTCTCTAAGTTTTGAGATGGAACTTCTGCAATTTTTCAGAGATCGGGATATCACACCAGAGTCCAAAGCATGGAATAATCAATTTTTTGGGAATGAAATTAATCCCGCCGCATATTTTCTCGGAAAATTTGTCTTGGAATCCCAACTTTCTCAACTTTCACACTTTTCACAACATTCACATATTTTCAAGGGAAGTGCGAATTTTCCACTACAGATTGCCTTTGAAAATGCACTTTCTCCCAATTTTTATGAATCCTTGCAAAAGTTTAACATAACGAATTCAAACCTCTCAAGGAAACCGCTTTTGATAGTTGGAAATCCCCCATATGCGGTTTCTTCTGCCAATAAGGGGGATTGGATATCAGACCTTATGAAAAAATATGCGGTGCCCGAACCCAATATCACCCGATTATACGATGATTACGTGAAATTTTTTCGGTATAGCGATTGGCTCTTGGAACAGCATGAATCAGGCATCATCGCCCTGATCACCAACCGTAAATTCCTCGATGGAAAAATCTTCTATGGCTTCCGAAAAGTAATGAATGATACCTATGATAAAATAATTATCGTGGATTTGATGGGGGATAGTCGGAATGTGAAACACGCCGATGCAGGAGATAATGTTTTCAACATTCAGACCGGTGTATGTATCAGTTTCTTCTGTAAATTTGCCGAAAATCATAAAAAAATAGAAATTCCGAAAGAGAAATATATTCAATACACCTCCATCACGGGGACCCAATCCCAAATTCAAGCTCAACTTAACCAAAATTTCCATAATATTAAGTTTGAGCACATTAATCCTATTTCTCCCCATTATCGGTATCTACCGATCGGGATTCCACCCGACTTGATGAAATTATGGCAGCACAATGGAATTCCTATACCACAATTCTTTGAAAAGACCAGTCGTGCGATGATTTCCTCCAGAGATCGATTCATGATCCATCATTCCAGGCGAGAGTTGCTCAATAATATTGATTCTTTGGAGAAAAGAGACTTTCACCGATTGCGTAACCTGAAGCGCATCCGCAAAAATTATGATCCCATACTCGAAAATGAAACCTTGCTGAAAACATTCTCTTTCAGAGACATGAAAGCCTCGATTCTTCCCATAAATTATCGTCCACTGGATGTCCGCCATACAATATTTACGACCATCAATCAAAGATGCGGAAAATCAATTATTCTGGACCACATTCGGCT
>JABCSI010000278.1 GCA_018238965.1 Promethearchaeota archaeon | reverse complement strand
AGTTACTATTAAAAGTATCCAATACTTTGAGACACGAAACCCCTCCGGCTTCAAACACTGTACCAAGACGTAGCTATTGTATGTGTATGTTTAAATGATTGACGGTTGTGATATTTATGTAGAGTTGAAGAAAAAAGGATTAAAGAAAGATGAATTCTATCGTCTTTTACGTTTCATCTTGTCTTTCAACAGGAGGATCTTGAAGAGGCCATGTTTTGTGCACTTCAAGGGATGAAGGATTACTCATGGTCAAATCTTTTCTGAGGAACACTGGTTATTTTCTTTACTAAAATATTCCATAAAGAGGCAGCTCTGCGAAGTTGTTCGATGCTTAAAAAATTAGCCAAACCTCCCTATCCCGTCAACCAATTGTGTCAAATGGCAAATGAAATTGGACCTGCCTTTCAGCAATTATATCCCGGTTATTCTCAAGATCAGATAAATGCGATTATCCTTAGTTTCAACGCCATGTATTCGTTAAATAACCAAAGGATGGAACGAGGAAAAAGTATAATTGACAGAGCCATGAGCATCGATTCTGAAAATTACGAAGTGTATCGTCAGCTTGGATCGTATTACTGGATTAAGAATGATCATACCAAGGCTATTGAATCTGTTGAAAAAGCCATCCAGATAAATCCCAACAATCCCAGAACTCGTGAATTTTTACAACAGATCTTGAGGGACCAAGCAGCCCAATAAGAATGAATAAGAAAAAAATTATTTAACCAAATAGGGAAGAGTGAAACTAATTCCATTTGGGTTTATAATTTTCGGGCTCGATTGTCAAACCCTTCAAAATATCTTCAACATAGTATAGCCCTAAGACCGAGCAATTTCCTGGGCTGATGCGGGATGGCACGGTGCAAATAACGTGTTCCTTCAAACCCAAAATTCCAAACTCGACCAATTTTTTAATCCCGTGCTGCATAATTTCCTCCGATTGCCAATCCTCCATCTTCAGGGTCGGAATATAAATCGATTGCACCCCCCAAATGAGATTTAACTGGCGTGCAGTGCGGTCATTATGGGTGATGGCATAGATAGGGAACGCAGGACGATATTTGGCGGCCTTTCGGGGAGATTTTCCTCCGCGGGTGAACATGATGATTTTCCCCCGAAAATTTATATCACGGAAAACTTGCGCCAATTCGTAAACTGCATGCCCCACCGCCTCATACATCTCGGGTTCAGCCGAGTCGATCGACTTGGGGTCAATATCCTTAATGTATTTTTCAGCCTTTGATATGATCCGATCCATATATTCCACCGCCTTCAGGGGAAATTTGCCCACAGAAGTTTCGCCCGACAGCATAACCGCATCGGAGCGATCGTAAACCGCGTTGAATACATCGTTGACTTCGGCCCGAGTGGCGACGGGATTATTGGTCATGGATTCCAACATCTGGGTGGCAACGATAACAGGCTTACCCGCACGGTTACACTTCAGAATCATTTCCTTTTGGCGAATGGGCACATCCTCCGCAGGAATTTCCACTCCTAAATCACCACGGGCAACCATGATACCGTTGGATATTGTCAGAATCTCATCAAAATTCTGTAAGGCAATGGGACGTTCGATCTTGGATATAATTTTTATTCTTGGGGCCCCAGCATTATGTAAAATTGCCCGAATTGTCCTAACTTCCTGGGCATTGGCGATGAAGGATGCAGCCACAAATTCCGGATTGAGGGCAGCAATTACTTTAAGATCCCGAATATCTTTTTCGGTTGGATTTTGGGCACTTAGGGTCCCACTGGGGATATTTACACCTTTTCTTGAAGAAATTGGGCCCCCTGCCAGAACTTTACAATGAACACATCGTTTATCGGAATCCTTTGATTCGACTTCCAATCGCACCAGCCCGTCATTGATGAAGAGGTTATCGCCCACCCGCATATCTTTGAAAAATCCCGGATAAGATATTGAGGCACGATTGACATCACCCTCAATTGATTCTTCGAAAATTTCAAAAGAGTCACCGTAATTGAGGACAACGGGTTCTTTCATCGTCCCGATCCGGATTTTTGGACCTTGGATGTCGCACAATATGGCAATTTCCGGAGTGGCAGTGCGAATCCGCTTAAATAGTTCCTTCATTTCCTTTCCTTCGGCAGAGGCATGGGAAAAGTTCAACCGAAATACATCCACACCCATATCACGTAATTTTTGCAGCATCTCCACGGATGAACTGGCGGGACCGATGGTGGCGACGATTTTCGATTTGACGAGGGGGTTACTTTTTATAGTTTCAATTACGGAATCGTTCATGGTAAAATGAGAGCGATACAAACTTAAATAGTTTCAGCCTTCGGATCAAGTCGAATCAAGTCAGATCAAGTGGTTCAAGTTGGATTAAAATAAATTAATTCGCGCGCACAACCACTAATCACCAAACCAAACGCTAAGCCAAACACCAACCCTTAAAAAATCCCCACCCTTAGTTTTCTCTAACCCATGTTCAATAATCCTACTAAGAAATTGAAACTCATTCGATTCCCCGAGGAGATCCGGGTGATTAGGAGCCTAATGGAAATTATTGAGCAAAATTTCGGGCTGAATTTCATGGTTTCCGATGGTCATGTCATGGAAATGCAGCTAATTGCTACGGGAATGGTTATAATCCCCCGTCAACTCAAGTATTTGCCATTTTTGCATAAGCTCCAAATCCCTTCAAATCATTTGAAAAAATTACGCAATCTGGAAGGCTGTCAAGAGCTCCGTTTTTTAAATTTACAGGACAACGAGCTCATGGATGAAAAATTATCACCGTTAACTACTCTCCCCCACTTATCCACTTTGGACGTATCCCAAAATCGTATCACATCCCTGGAAATTTTTGCCCAACTCCCCCAGCTCGAAAATCTTTCGGCTGCGGATAATCTGATTACTGACATCCCTCCCATTACATTTCATTCCCTTAAGAAGCTCGATCTTCGGGGAAATCCCATTTCACAGCTCCGCAATCTACAATTCATGGAACAACTGCAGGAAATTAAACTGGACGAGGGAAATTTACCCGAGGCAGAACAGACCATCTATCACGAGGGGATTGAAGCTATGCAAGCCTTTTGCTCTACCCACGATTAGTAGTATAAGTAAAAAAGTGACTATTGGAATAGATTTTGGGCAATATTAACTGCCGATTTCGCATCGGACCCGTAAAAATCGGCACCGATTTCTTTTGCAAAGGATTCCGACAAGACAGCACCCCCTACCATTATTTTACAAGGTAGTTCTTGGGCATGGATAAGTTTAATAATATTCTGCATGGAGATAACGGTTGTGGTCATGAGTGCACTCAATCCCACCAAAGGAATTTTCTCTTTTACTATTGTATCAACTATTTTTTGGGAGGGAACATCCTTTCCCAGATCTATGACCCGATAACCGTAATTCTCCAGCAGAATTTTGACAATATTTTTACCGATATCATGCACATCTCCTTCAACAGTTGCCAAAAGAATAGTTCCCTTAACTATTGCGGCAGAATCAGATTCTTCCATTACTTCCTTTAAAACAACAAAAGCTTTTTTAACGGTTTCGGCAGATCGAATCAGTTGGGGTAAAAATATATCGTGAATCTCATATCTATGCCCCACATCATCCAAGGCGGGAATCAGAATAGTATCAACGATTTCCATAGGAGTAAGAGTCTGCAGCGCAACGTGGGTTTGGGTAGCGGCTTGGGACTTCATCCCTTGTAATATCACAGAATATAGAGATTTTTCTGCTAAAGATGAATCACCGTTCGCAGGGACGGAATCAGCTACATTACTTGATTTGTGGTCTGTTCCAGATTGACCATTGGATTTGGAAGAGACAATGAGAGAATCGTAGTCCCGATATCTTGATATAAAATCTTCTCCCCCCGAATCATAATTGGCCAAAACCCTGTAAGAAGCAATGCTTTCCATATTGTCAGCAGAAAGGGGATCCGTAATAGGGGCACTCAGGCCATTTTGTAATGCCATAACTAGGTAGGTTCGGTTAAGCAGAGATCTGGCGGGAAATCCAAAGGATACATTGCTGGTTCCCAGAGTTGTTTTTACCCCATGGGTGGTCGTCAAATATCGTAACGCAGCAAGCGAATCTTGGACGGATTCTTGCTGGGCAGATGCTGTGAGGGTTAGGCAATCAATGAGAAAGGATTCCTTCCCAATGCCATATTCTTGGGCAGTGGAGAGTAATTTTTCGGCGATTTCTATGCGATCTTGTACCGAAGTGGGCAATCCTCGTTCATCCATGCATAATCCCACAACCAAACATCCATATTTTTTAACAATGGGAAATATAGCAGCCATATTTGAAGCCTTGCCGTTCACAGAATTAATGATCGGTTTGCCATTATAGTAGCGGCATGCCTTTTCCAAAGCCTCAATATTAGTGCTATCAAATTGGAGCGGAATGTCAACGATTTCTTGCAATTCCATGACCAATCGGGGCAAGATCTCGACTTCGTTGATTTCCGGAATTCCCACATTCACATCCAATACGTGGGCACCCGCTTTCTTTTGATCAATGGCTTCCTGGAGTAGAAAATCTAAATTACCTTCCCTTAGGGCTTGCTTAACCCGCTTTTTACCCGTGGGGTTTATTCGTTCTCCAATTATGACTACATCGGGACCAATTTCCACCGTTTGGGAAGGTGAACTGCAGGTAGTACGACCTTTCCTAGTTATTGATGGAGGAATATGATTGTGAAAACGCTTGAACACCAAATCAATAAAATCAGGAGTGGTCCCACAGCATCCACCTATGAGGTTTACGCCCAAATCCACTATGGACTGCATTTGATCGGCAAATTCCGTAGGAGTAACTAAGAAGATCGTCTCTCCATCCTTTAAAATAGGGAGGCCTGCATTAGGTTGCACAATCACTGGAATTGAGGCGTATTTTATAATTTCCTTCACAATGGGAAGCACTTCGGTTGGCCCCAAGGAACAATTCACACCGAGGGCATCCACACCTAATGATTCCAAGACGGTGACCAAGGTTTCTGGATCCGTGCCCGTAAGTGTGCGGCCATCTTCTTGAAAGGTCATGGTACAAAACACGGGGAGGTCGGAATTTTCTTTTGCAGCCAGGATGGCTGCCTTTGCTTCGTATAAATCTGAAATGGTTTCAAATAATATTAAATCTGCCCCAGCCTCGACCCCCGCGATGATTTGCTCTTGAAACATCAAATAGGCATCATCGAAGTCCAATGGTCCCACCGGAGCTAACATCTGGCCAATTGGTCCAATATCCAATGCAACCATCTTCCCGGGGGCCCCTTTTTTCGCCAACATCACTGCGGTTTTAATCACATCATGCACATCAAGTCCCGCATGCGAAAGTTTATAGCGACTCGCGCCAAATGTATTGGTTGTAATAATTTCGGCTCCCGCTTCCGCATATTCTCCATGAATACTTGAAATAAGATCGGGATGCGTGAAATTTAATTTTTCAGGAACTTCCCCGATTTTCAGCCCCTTTTTTTGAAGGGTGGTGCCCATCGCGCCGTCGAAAATGACTAAGCGCCTATAGATTTCTTTTACGATATTCACAATATGTTCCCTCGGATAAATAGATACAATTTCTATAATTCTTACAGTTTTTACATAACGGATGATCCACTTTTTTAGGTCTGCCCTGAAGTTCAA
>JABCSI010000277.1 GCA_018238965.1 Promethearchaeota archaeon | reverse complement strand
TATCAGCATTATTTTTTCTCGAAAAAACAAGCACCAAATTACCGATGAATATCGCTTGCGCTCTCTCTTCAGGGAAAATTAACAGAACTATGGGAAAAATAGAAAAAATTGGAAACGTTTGCCTGAGTCAAATTGAAGTAGACCGAAGATTCACAAATATTAGGATTAAAAAACTGCCAAAAATTGGCCTTTTCAACTTTTAAATGGGTAAATTGTTCTAAATATCTATAGTGACATGACAACCGAATCTAAAATTTCAAGTTCACAAGCAAAAACCCAAGATCCCAAGCCTGTTATCGAAATTCAATTTGAAAAATTTATTCCCAATCAGTATCAATTGGATCGGTATGTGGAAATCATTAATTCCAATAATAATTTTCTCCAGATTCTCAAAAAACAGCCCGACTCGAAAATCACGGCCGACAACATCAATCCAAATTCTGTCCCAGAAGACGATTTAGATGAATTGGATCAAGAAATTGAGGAATTGCTGAAACAAATGGAGAGGGAAGAACGAAAAGCGCGGGATTCCCTCTACGTTTAGTAACACCTAACCTGATTACCGATATTTTATTTAAAGAACTTCGGAGATCTTCTCCTTTTTGATTTTTAATTTTCTCTGACTTAGACTTCCCTTAGGCTTACATTAAAATAGTCGAATTTTTCTTCCTTATACTGTATTTCACTTAATGCACCTTATTATTCTGCACTTACTTGAATAATTCTTTAAGAGGGAAGAAAATTGGAAAATTTAGATCAAAAAACTACATTCAAAATCAATGTTACCGAAAAACAATCAGAATTCGATATTTTGCTGGAAAAATTCAATTCCATAGTTGATCCCATTGAAAGATACATTAAACGGCTGGAAATGACCAAACTACAGGAAATTTTGAGCAAACACGAAATAATCGTTAACGTACCTTAGTTTGGAATTAACAGTATGGATTAAAAGTATGGCCCCCAGCGATAAATTCTTGCTTGCTTCTAAAGCAATAGCTTTATAAAGTTAAAGAAAAAGAATGTATCGGGGGAATTCACAATGGAAATTAAGATCGATTTCTTGGTATATGTACCTACACCGGGAACCTATTATAATTACATAGAACTAATGCGGGCCCATGATTATTTGACATCTGAGAACCAAATAGAGAAAATCCTCCAGAATATTGGAAATTGGTCCGCACCATTGGAGGATATGGAACATTCTTCACAAGAGTCTTCCTCCTCTAAATAAACAGAATCCACTTTATTCAATATGAAAATTACAATGCTAGATTCTGCAAACGTTCAAAAATTTTCTTGGCATCCTCGTTACCTGCATCAACAAGAGGTTTTAAATTACTCATGAATTGATCTTTTTGCATTTTCAAACTACTTGATGAATCTTCCTTTTCCTCAGAGGTGCCGTTCTCGTATTTGTCGAGTAAATCTTCGATCACGCCCAATATCATTTCCATAATTTATCACTTTCAATTCGAATTTGAACCCACCTTACACTAGTTCCAGAGTGTTTTTATGGGTTTTGGCTTTAAAAAAGAGAATTACTGCAAACACATTTCTTAATTATTTGGGTGATCAATAGTGAATTTATCTAAGAGTGAGAAGATTTGGGCTTCTAATTCGGGATTTAGTTCAATTCGGCTTTGAGCCATTATGCTTATGATGGCATTTTTATCAAGTCGGTCAATTTGAGCGATAGAAAAGTCAAGAGGCCTATCGAAAAACATAATAAATCCATTTGCAATCTCCTCAACATAAAACCTCGTACCGAGTATTTGACCTGTTCCCCAATTAATTTGGTAATTCCGGCGCATGGCATTTTTCCGATTAGTAGAATACTCGAGCACACAATAACATGTGGAGAGAGAGGGACCTTCTTGTGGTGAATCTTCGGTTTCCTTAACAGGTTCCTCCTCTAAAGGAAATAGAAGATGGAATGGAAAATCAATTTGTTGAAGGGCTTGCACGAATTCCACGAAATTATCACTCCCATAAGAGTATCCTGCTTCAAAATCCTTTTGGGATTTATAGTTTAAGTCAAGAGTCACGTTTTTATCGTCGTCGGCATTGCGCCAGGTTATATCTACCACGTGGGTCATTCGAAATTTCTGAGCCACTTGTTCTAAAAGATCCCGATTTGTCATTCCATGAGAGTTATTGCTGATTATTTTGATATGAATATACGGTAATTCTTCCATTGTTTTACCCTACGGGATTAGATTTTATGTTAAGAGATTTCAATTGTTTAAATAAGTCTATGTTATTATTTGAATTCTTTTTTTTTTTTTTTCTTTGTTTTTTTCACATCATCCCCAAATTATCCCAAGGGTATTAATACATGAATTTTCTACTATTTCTAATAACACTTTAGGAAATTTAAGGGGATTAGAAGGAAAGAATTGTAAAGTGGAGTTAATTGGAGGAATTACATGGTAGAATCAAATAGTGAAAATTTTCCACGAATCATTGAAATAAACACGTGGAGTCGGTTAAACGATATCTCCCAGAAATATAATACCAGCATAACGTTTCAAAACATTCCACTAGAAGATATTATGGAGATCACGGAGGGGTTTGATTGGATATGGTTCATGGGAGTGTGGACGCGAAGCCCCCGGGGCAAAATTATTGCCCGAAATCATCCAGGGTTACAAAAAGAATTTCAACTCGCGCTAAATGAATTAACTCCAGAGGATATAGTCGGTTCTCCTTATGCTATATTTGAATATCACGTTGATCCTCACTTAGGGGGAGATATCGGACTACGGCGTGTTATCAAAGAACTTCACACTAAGGGAAAGAAAGTAATTTTGGATTTCGTCCCTAATCATGTAGCTGTGGACAACCCCTGGTTAGAATTCTATCCCGAATTCTTTATTATGGAACAGAAGGGAAAGGGAAAGAAAGAGAGAAAAAAAGTCGTCCATGGAAAAGATCCATACTTTCCCCCATGGACAGATACTGCCCAATTGAATGCATTTTCACCCGAATATAGGCAAGAAGCAATATCTACAATCCAAATGATGGCGAAGTGGGGAATTGATGGCGTACGATGTGATATGGCAATGCTTATGACAAACAGAGTTTTCCAACAGACTTGGGAAGAATATGCCGTATCTCCATTGGGACAAGAATTCTGGTCGGAAGTAACAAATAATATCAAAAAAGAATTCCCAAACTTCTTGTTTATGGCGGAGGTATATTGGAACATGGAATGGGAATTGCAACAGCAGGGTTTTAATTTTTGCTATGATAAACGATTATATGATCGACTGATTCATTCCAAAAATGATGAAATCTACTCACATTTAACTGCCCCATGGGATTATCAAGCAAAATTGGTGAGATTCATAGAAAATCATGATGAACCCCGAGCATTATCAAGTTTTGGGAAATCAAAACCAAAATCGATGGCGGCAGCCACTTTGGTTTATACCCTTCCAGGAGCATATTTATATCACTTCGGCCAAAAGGAGGGTCTCACAAGAAAATTACCTGTTCAATTAGCCAGATTTCAACAAGAACCACCCCATGACGACCTCCAACAATTCTATAATCGTTTGCATGCATTTCCAATTCTGAAATATCAATACTCTTCCCAATTTTTTTCGTTAAACCAAAATCTACCCTCATGGAGAATGTTAGAGGATATTCCATCAAATATTATCGGACATTGTTGGGCAACAAAATCAGAAATTCAAATCATCCTCACAAATTATTCGGATGCACCGCAAGAAATACATGGAGCATTCCAAATTAGGCAAGGAAGGAATTTTGATGAATTTGAGCAAGAAAATATAACTTTCTGGTTGGACTCCCTAACCCATTTTGATCTACATCCGAAAAGGGAATTGAAACTGGAAGAATTGAAAAATAGTTTGCATTTTGAAACCTGGGAGACACTTGTCCTAACTCGTTCTGATATCATATAAAGGATTTTTCCATTTTAGCTCAAAAATAGGGAATCTATAAGTAAGTAAAAGTCGAATATATTTATGGATCAACAACAATCACCCGATTCACCCGATTCGCCAGTTGAGAAATCCAAGGGTAAAAAATTTGTTTGGTTGAGATCAATTTTAACATATGGTTTCTTCTTCGGGATAAATTATGTGATTTCCCAATACATCTCGATTCCTACCACCATATCCTTCATATTCTATGTGATATTTGGAGGAGTGGCAGTATTGTTGACGGTCAATCCCGATACATTAAAGAAACTCAAAAATGTTCCATTGTTACGAAAACATTTTAGCATGCTGTATAAAATAAATACCAATATTCGGGAGACCTTTGCAGCAGGTACATTGAAGGGGTCATTCAAATTCGCCGGAAGTATGCTTTCGCTGGTGTTTTACTTTGCTTGGCTCAATTTATTGCTGAATACCATGAAATATCTTGCCTCATTGATAGTTCCTAATTTACAAAATCCCTTTCAGTGGGTTGAAGCCTTTTTCTGTCTTTTGGGAGCAGGATTAATAGCTTTCATCAAATGGTTTGTGTTCTTGGTTAACCATCAAAAAGAAGCAAAAAAAATACTGAAAAGCGATACATCTCGTCTGAAAGTGAAATCAAAAATTCGATTTGTGAGTAAACAATTCTCGTTCTTGGTTGCTTTGCAGGTCTTAGGAACTGCATATCTTATTTGGGCGGGAGGATTGACCATTTTCTTACTGACAAATCCAGATTCAGCTCAATTTCTATTGCAATTCCTATTGGGTACGGCCATATTCTTTGCGGTCTTGGTGGTATGTCTTCTGTTAATGTTGGCAATAATCGCGGCACACACCCAAAAAGCTGAAACTGAATAAAATAAAAATCAGAATAAATTTATTCCTTTTTTTAGAAGCGGTAGAACTATATATTATTAGAGAAAGCATTTACAACATTGGAAAGTGAAAACTATGATATTCGATTTAAATAATCCGGAAGCTACAGAACAAGCCCTATTTATTCTTCGTGATCCCACGATATTCACATGGGACGTTATCTTCATGCTGGTTGTTGTCTTATTCATTTCCTTCTACTGGAAACAAAAAACACAGAAAATCGTGCTTGGAGCCATATGGGGAGTGGATCTTCTCTTGATCCTTATATCATTTCTGACTCCCCTGGTGTCAATTTAAACCCAATAATTACTCTTCTTTTAATTTTTTTTGAAGTTTCATTGCCCCTAGGATCATTTTGAATAAGGAAAAACCTAAGAACACTTTACCGTTCTTCTGACAGGAAGGCATAACATAGGGAATAACTTTTGTAGTACTTTTATCAATATCCCCTCCCAATAACTCTAAAGCCAAGTCTGCATCCCGAGTTGCCTTTTCTTTACTATCCCATCCATCTACCACATCAAAATCTTTGATAAGATTGGTTTTCAACATACCGGGCTGATAAATATTCAGCCGAATATCGTGTTTTTTCTCTTTATGATCTTCTTCCAATTCTGCAGCAAAACATTTAGAAAACGCCACCGCACCTCCCTTTGAGGCTGAATATAAAGTCATATTAGAAAGAGGCCTATCTGCGCCCCCACCTGAAAGAGTGATAATACGTCCGTATTTCTGTTTTCTCATTTGGGGTAAAACTGTCGAAATCGTTGTCATCACCCCTAGTAAATTGACACCAAAAATTTTAGACAATTCCCA
>JABCSI010000276.1 GCA_018238965.1 Promethearchaeota archaeon | reverse complement strand
ATGAAATTCATCCTTGCATCCTTGCCTGTAGGATATTTTCTATTTCAATTTTGGGCACCCAACCCCAATAACCCCGATTGGGTTTATTATCTTAATGATTTCATTATTTCGATCCAAGAAGGTATTCCTTTCTTGATGCTGGCCATTTCTTTGATTACACCCGTTCTACTCACTATTGGGCTAATACATCTCTTGGTAACTGATCATCCCTCCAGATTTGCCAGATTGACCAAAAATATTGCGACTCTCTTTTTGCATGATAAGGCCCACCTCGCAGGACTTCAAATCATCAAAGAAAAAAAATTGGCTAAAATGATTTTCGTGTTTGCACTCATTTCAACGGTGACGGTCTATGCTAATGGGATCATTAATTCGAGCTACCGATATTCTGTTGCTTTGGATTATATCCAAGTGGGGGGAGATGTTAAAATCACGGGAGATTTTAATATTGGAGGCATCCAGAACCACGAGGATGTTTTATCTTTAGAAAACCGGTTGTTATCTATCAAAAATGAAGAGGGTCAATCACCAATTGAAGATATTTCTTGCTTCTATTATTCTGCCTTTGACCTAAGGTCGGGGTTGGATACATTATTCCTCAATTTTTCAGATTATCTCACATTTTTAGATTCTTCCGATTCTTATCTTACTAATCCCGATCTTCAAGAATCGCTAAGGGACATCGTCCAATTCAATGAAAACACAGCAAATAATCAAACAGCTATCTTAAAGGTCAGTCAGGATTACAATCCGACATATATAATGGAATATTTCTTGGGTGCAACAAGATCATATGGGCTTCAAATCTATGATACAGCCACTCAGAATTACACAATCAACTTTTATTCCACTCTAACTCTCCGTCATTCAGCAATATTTCCTGGATTTGACATCAAATCAAACTCTTTTCATAGTTACACAGTATTCGATCTCACCCATCTTAATATTTCTGATCCACAGACGAAACAGTTCGGAACCGACTTGGGATATTTCATTGACATTGCCGATGGTATTGACACCAGTGATCCAATTATTCAAGAGGAATTGGGCAATATATTAATAACTGCTTTCAATGGCTCTTTAATTGATTTCACCATTGAATTTTCTCAAACAGACGAAAAACATGCCCTTTTCACACCTCTCTTGAATGACAGCGGCGCTTTCGGGTTGATTTATACATCACTCATCTATATTGGGGGCATTTTCGCATTAGCTTTGGCAGTTATTCTCGTTAATTTTCACCAAGAGAACACACATATAACCAGTATTTTACGAGCCCAAGGTCTTAGCCGGAAATATGTAAGACGAGTATTAACCAGTCAATTATTTGTTATTTTCTTGCTTTCATGTGGGATAGGAGGGATCTCAGGCTCATTATCTGCATTTCTTTTCATGAAGATCATGCCTATTTTTGTTTGGGGAAAAACGGTATACCCCCTATGGAACCTTAAATTGCCAGTCTTTTTCAATTTTCCAGAGTTAATCTTTTTACTGGGATTTATTGTATTGTTTTCTTCATCGCTCTTCTTGATTGCATCTAAGTTTTCAATAAGACGTAATTTAAATTCAGATGCTCATAGAGGCTAACAGTTTAACTTTTTTATCTTTTTCCGAATTCCTTTTTGTACTGAAAAATCCAAGAGTAACTTACTTTATCTACCTAATTATATTCCGGCATACTCAAACTAAGTCGACATTGAATTTCTGATCCATTCAAATTGTGCAAACGATGAGGTGGAGAAAAAGTAAAAAAAGGTTCCAAACATTAGCAGTACTCAATGCCTTCCCCCCGCGTTCAGACAGTCTATTTCTCTCCAACGGGAAACACCAAAAAAGTATGTTCCCGCCTTGCCTTTGGGCTGGGTTTCCCGGCAGATCCCCCGATCGATCTAACCTATAAAAAGATCCGCCAGCAAGTGCAGACGACATTTTGGCAAGATTTGATTGGAGATTTAATAATATTCGGAGTCCCGGTTTATGTAGGGCGTATTCCCGATCAGATATTGAAGCTTCTTCATTCAGACACCCTAAAAGGAAACAATCGCTGGGCCATTGTGATAGCGGTAAACGGAAATGTCCAAACCGGATCTGCAGTGGCCGAATTGGGGGGTTTACTTCGCCAACAAGGTTTTCGTATATTGGCTGCGGCAAATATAACCGGAAGACACTCGTTTTGCAACCCTACCTTACTTTTGGGAGAAGGGAGACCGGATGAAACAGATTTTCGTGAATTAAATCAATTTGCAAACAGCATTATTGATAAATTGATCATCACCCCAGAGGATCCCAAAGAACCCGCAGAAATCACCTTGCCCCTACCAGAGGCGAAGATCGATTACACTGTTGATCACCCTCAATATGGAGCGCGGCAAATGGCCAAATTTCCGAATAAGGATTCCGAAAAATGTGTGGAATGCAGGGAATGTTTCGCCCATTGCCCGACAGATGCAATTGATTTTACAACCTTAGAAATAGACGAAGAACGCTGTATACGTTGTTATTCCTGTGTAAAAGTCTGCGCTTTCGGAGCCCGTCTCATTAAACTCCAAATGACTCCCGAATTGCAGGAAAGATTCGAGCGCGCAGTAGAGCAACGCCTTCCTCCCGAATTTTTCCTATAATTGAGGTATTGAAATATAATTTAAGTATTGAAATATGATTTAGGAGCGCTAATTTTTGTCTCCAAAAACCAATTCCTGCCATGGTAGCTCTTCAGTGGTTCGATGCAACCGATGATTGTCGGCAACAGCAATATAGCGCAAATCGGTAAATAGGTCTTCGGCAATGGGTTTTACCTGATCAAATGCCACAACTTCATCGCCTATCCCATGAATGATCGTAGTTGGACAAGAAACGTGAACGTTTTCATCCGGAGCGGAGAAATACGGTGGAATCAATGCAGGTGCCATTAAGATGAGACGTGAGACCTTTTGAGGATGTTTAATCGCCAGAAGTGTTGCCATCAATCCCCCAAAGCTGGAACCGATAAGAACCCAAGAGCTCTCTTGGTTAAAAATAGGAGCCACTTGGGCAAGACGGGGATCTAATTCTCCAGTTAGGGTGGGAGTGTGAATACCAGGAAACTGGGCTCGCAAAAATCCCCCCTTGAATCCTTGCCCGGAGCTTTCATAACCGTGGAGAAATAATATTGGGACGTTTGACATAGTAATACTCGGATGAATAAATGACGGATCCCATAAAGGGCTTGTGGGAGTTCTCAAATCGAGGAACTTCCCGCTGTCCAAAAAATTTTCCCTAATTTATCTTGATTTATTGTTTAGAGATAATCACCATACAATTTTTTAGAACATTCGGGGCATATGCCATGCGTGAAATCGGCAGTCCCTTGATCTCTAAAATAATCCTCAACATTATTCCAATAACCTTCATCGTCTCGGATTTTTTTGCAATTCGCACAAATGGGAAGTAATTCATTGAGTTTTTCCACTCTTTTTTTATATTGAATTAATCGGTTTGCTTGAAACACAGCCATACTAATTGCAAGTACCAACATAATGATCCCGGAGAGGAAATAGATTAAAAACAACCTAGCCTGCAATGCTCGAGTTCTACACCAATATTGGCAACAAAGATACCCACAGATTCATTTCCTACTACTAAGGGAAATGCTAACCGAATTGCGGTGGTGTTAGTCTGTCGTGCGATGGAAATCGGAGATATATAGATTTCTTCAGGGTTGTTCATTCGGAGTGTGTCTTGAAACCATGATTTATCTCCTTTGTAATCAACGGAGTCTTCTTCACCGTTCATAACACCCACTAAAAGATTACCATCAGCCCAGAACACCCGTAACATTTCCAATCCTGGTTGTTTACTTGATACCGATTGGAAGTACTGGAGAACTTCTTGATACAAGCTTGTAGAGTTTAACTTTCCTGTATAAAAAGAACCTTCTATTTGTTCAGAGGGAGAAAGGAGGGCAAATTCATCATCCAATGTATCATTTGATGCTCGAAATTCTATAAATTCTTGTATTGGAGGATATTGATGAATAATGTTGAAAGTATTTTCACAATCTTCCAAATTATTGCTAATTTGGATATTTAAAATTTGGCACCGGTCTGCTAGTATTTGAGTTTTCAACTCAATCTCATCGTTAACTGCTATATTTATCTGGGTACCGGTGAAAAATATGAAGGGAAATACAAATACAATAATGAAAATTCCGATTGATGAGATAATGAATTTTTTTTTTAACAGTTTCCGATTTTTTGCTGCTGGCATGGAAATCAAATGTGGGGTTTTATGATAATGATGAACATAGTCATAGTATTGCAATAAAGATGTTGAATCGAATATATAAATGTCAGAATCCAGTTCGGTATCTACTAAATAGGAGTGTTTTATTCCCCCGTATGGTTTATTAATTCCCGATTGTTGAATGCAGTATGGCACCTTGGGAAAGTGAAAAAACCAATCCTAAACCCAAATCTAAACTTGAACCCAACCCCAATCCTAATCCCAATCAGGAATTTTCTATAAATCCCCTAATAGAAGCAGATCTTGAATACGCATGGAGTCTCACACAGCAAGAGCAATGGGGATTGGTGTTTGAGGAACTTAGCGATTTATTCCACTGTTATTCGGGCGGAAAATTTCTCTGTACCCATCTTGATTCCCCCATAGCCACGATTTTTGGCACAGCCTACGATACCATGGGTTTCATTGGTAATCTTATTGTGGAATCCAAATTCCGCAATCAAGGGATGGGTACGCGGTTATTACAACACCTATTGGATTACTTTCATCAACACCACATTTCACCTGTAATGTTGGATGCAGTTGAACGTGCAGTCCCCTTATACCGAACATTAGGATTTCAAGAAGTCTGTCGATCTCTCCGTTACCGCGGCATTCTTCCAGCCCCCCTAAATATCAAACCTGATCGAATGCATCCAATCACGGAAGTCGTGTGGAAAGATCTTATGGAATTTGACAAGCACCATTTCGGGGGGAACCGTGAAACCCTTCTACTCCCGATTTTTCAAAAATATCCCCAATTATGTTTCTATTTGACCCATAAAGGAAAGATCTCAGGATATATAATGGCAATTGAACGTCAAGGATATTACAAAATAGGTCCATGGATTGTAGATCCGGATGAACCAGAACCGGACCTCCTATCGCGCTATCTTTTTTCCCCAAACGGCTCTCATGAAATCTACTTGGGAGTGTTAGAACAGAATCATCGAACTGTCCAGATAATGGAAGATCTCCAGATTCCCTGTATATTCTCATCTATCAGAATGATCTTGGGATCCCCTCATCCCGATCCATCTTCAATAATGGCACTGGCAGGACCTGATCGAGGATAAGTGAGCATCGAGAGAAATAATAAAAAAATTTATCCTAATGTATATTGGAATTTATATAAGATTCCAGAACTTCCGGTTCAGATGGATCGCAGCAATAGTTGGGGCCAAAGAGGCACCTTGTTTAAGGTGGGCGATAAGATAGACTTTTGATTCAGTCATAGTCCCAATAATCGCTCCGTGTCCGCGTACATTCCGAGCGGCAAATTGGACCTCTTCCCAGCTTAGGATTGGAAAGCGGTTTTCCCCTATGGTAAAGGCCGATTCATGCTTTAACCATGCTTGCATCAAAATTTTCGTGTCTTCGCCTTTTACAAACGACGGATCGGTGGTAAAAAGAAGATT
>JABCSI010000275.1 GCA_018238965.1 Promethearchaeota archaeon | reverse complement strand
ATATATCTCTTATGAACATCTTTATACTTGAAGATAATTACCATGCCGATCGCGAAGAAAATGATCAAGGGAAATAGGGCTAAAGAATATGCATTTGGCGTTGACAGATTCAGCGCGAAACCGAGAGCCAACATGCCAGAAAAGATCAGAGGGCTGACAATAGCGCTCACCCGACCGGCAATTTGTTTAAAGCCCATGTAGGAGGCAATTTTATTGGGAGGTGCGATTTCATAGATGAATTGGCGGCCGATGAGCCAGATTCCACCAAAGCCTATTCCAATGGTAAATCCAACCGCAATCATGATCCACCATGGGGCGATATCAACACCGTTTATTTCTATACAAGCTACAATTGCTACGACAATTGAGATGCCCCACGCTACTATATTAACAACAAAGTTTTTCTTGGGACCTACCTTGTCCAGATTCTTTCCCACGATAATTGCGCCTACCATGGCCAGTAACCCGCCCATGGCAACCACTATTAGGGCTTGGCCGGGTGTGGCACCTGCTCCATCAACAATTACCAGTTGCATGTAAAGGATAGTAGTGTTTGAGGCATCTGTCACGAAGAACCAAGCAATAAAGAAAAGCACTGCGTTTTTATCATTTTTTAAGTTCTTTAAAGTGCTCCAGAACTCCATCCGGGTAATTCTAAGGGTGGTCAAGAAATTTTCAGTCTTACCTGTTTCTTTTTCTTTACTGAAGAGGAATGGAATTGCAAAGAGGAAAATAACAATTACTGTAATGACCGTTAAGCCAAATAAGCCCCCGTAATCCAAGGCCGCGCTACCATCATATACAGTAGCCACCTCGGAATAATCACCCCATTGGCTCCAGGCTACCATCGCCAATCCAATTCCAGCAAACGTGCCAATGAAGCTTAGGGAACCCGATATTGCCGAAGCGAGTCCTCGTTTGTCTGCTTTGGCCAAAAAGGGAATCATAGAGTCGTAAAACATCCGTCCTGATTGATAGGCAAAATTTGCAACGACAAAGCATATGCTGAGCCACCAAAAATCCCTATATACCAGAAAACCGAGTGTGGCAAGCATCATCAAGCTGGCGGAGAGAATTACTGCCGGCTTACGCTTGCCCATCACATCTGATAGGGCACCGATCATCGGACCGATTAATGCAACCAATAGGTTGGAAAACGCCATGAATAAAGACATATAAAGAAAGGCTTCGGAGTATGTTCCGATATTTTGTTCGAAGGCCACCAATAAAATCAGTGGTTGAAAGACGATGCTGATGATTGACTGGCTAAAAAGCGTGTCAGCGGCATCATAGGAAGACCACAGAAAGATATTTTTCATACTGGTGCTCTGGGCTTCAATTTCCATTACATTTACGGATTCCATTGTCATATTAATCACAATACCCCGATAGTTGTGGGTTATATATAATATTAAACTAATATTTTATTTAAATAATTGATCTTTTGATTAATTATTGTCCGCAAAACCAGAATTGTCATTGCTCATCTTTTATTTGGGTGGTTCCAAATCCCGGTGTGGAAAAATTTTATACATTGTTATCATTTTTCGTAAAACCCAGATCTGCAATTTAAATAATCTCCCATCGTATAGTTACCTATGACCGTATCGACCCCGGATCCTATATACTACAAATTACAAAAACGCCTCGATAAACTCCCCATCGGATATCCTAAAACCGAATCGGGTGTGGAAATTAGAATTTTACAGCATTTATTTACACCTGAGGAAGCCCAACTTGCCATCGAGATTAGTTTTCTACCTGAAACTCTTCCATTCCTTTATAAACGAACGAAAAGATTTGTGGATTCTCCTGCAGATTTGGAATCTAAGCTGGATAAAATGGCAGAGAAGGGATCCATCGTTCTTCACGTTTCCCGTTCTGGGGTGAAGTTGTATTCTATCATAATGCTCGCAATTGGGATGTTTGAATTCCAAGTCGATAAATTGAGTAAGGAATTTTTCCAAGATTTTATACAATATTTGGACGAGGCATTCCGGGATGAAGTTTTGAAGGGCATTCCTCCACAATTGCGGCCAGTTCCTACTGAACACAGTGTATTGCGGGACTTCCCCGTGCTTCCTTACGATGATATTAGGAAAATTGTAGATGGGCTTAAGGGGCCGATTTTGGTCGCCAACTGTATTTGCAAGCAAGGTCATGATCTTATAGGACATTCTTGCAAAGTCACCGATAAACGGGAATGGTGCATCATAATTGGTGGTGCGGCTAAGAACTATGAAGATATGGGATGGGGGCGGTATATTGATAAGAAGGAATTGATGGAGATTCTCACGGAGGCTGAAAAGGCAGGTCTGGTTGTGCAACCCTCCAATAGTTTGGACCCCTTCTGCATTTGTCTCTGTTGCGGCTGCTGTTGCGAAATTTTAACTTCAGCGAAACCCTTGGATAATCCCGCCCAATATTTTAGCTCCAATTATATCGCGGTTGTGAATGAGGAAGAATGTATTGGTTGCGGAATTTGCGTCGATCGATGCCAAATGGATGCAGTTACTCTCATTGATGGAATAAGCCATGTAGATCTAACTCGTTGCATTGGTTGCGGTTTATGTACGACAAATTGTGAGCCCCAGGCCATGCAACTCGAGCATAAGGAGCAAACCGTTAAACCACCAGAGAATGCTGTTAAACTTTACATGAATATGTTGCGCAATCGGGTGGGTAATGCCCAGATGCTCATTATGTTGGCAAAGCGATTATTCCGCATGAAGATTTAATCAATTCGTAATAAATAATCATATCAATTTTTTATTTTTCTTCTCTCCATACCACCTAACTGTGATTTCCCATGAGTGTTCCGCCATCCAATTATAGATTACATGGCACACCCCCATATTCTCTGGTAGTGCTGCATGGGGGTCCTGGTGCTTGGGGTGAGATGGCTCCGGTGGCCAGTCAATTAGCCGAAACATGGGGAGTAATCGAAACATTCCAGACGAAACCCACCCTCGAGGGTCAATTGGCCGAAATCCGGGAAATAATCAAAAAATTTGTTTCTGGGCCTGATACCCTTATTGGATTTTCGTGGGGGGCTTGGTTGGCGTATCTTCTTGCGGCCACCCCCTTCGGGCAAAAACGAGTCGAAAAAGTTATTCTTATCGGTAGCGGACCCTATGAACACAAATATTATTTGGAATTGATACAAACCCGTGAGAGTCGTATGAGTCCCACACAAAAAGAGCGTTATTCTGAGATTCTCAAGAATCTTCAAGATCCCCACATAGCAAACAAAGATGTAATTATATCAGAATTGGGGGCCCTATGTGGGAAAATCGATCAGTTTGAAGAAGAGGCAATCGAAGAATCATTCCCGATCCCTCACTTTGATCTCGATCGCAGCACACATTTTCAAAAAGCCCTGAATGAGGTCATCGGGATGCGACAATCCGGCGAGTTATTAAAGGAGGCCGAAAAAATTACCTGCCCGGTGGTAGCCATTCACGGCGATTATGATCCCCACCCTGCCAATGGGGTTAAGATCCCTTTGGAGAAATGTATTCCGGATTTCCAGTTTTTCCTCCTAAAGAATTGCGGCCATAAGCCCTGGACTGAGAAATATGCCCGGTCAGATTTTTTCCAACTGTTAAAGTCGGTGCTTATCGAAAAAGTATAGTTTTGAGTGAAATTTAATGCATGGGCATCGGAATCATTTAAAAGGTAGCGGGATGTAGTTAAGATTGAAGATAGGAGAAACTCAACGTGCGAAGAATATTGGTATTGAAGGGGGGCGGTGTGCGCGGGATTTTGCAATTATCTGCCCTTGAAATACTGGAAAAACACTATAATAAGAAAATATGTGAAATTTTTGACCTAATCGTGGGAACCTCGGTTGGAAGCATAACCGGTGGGATTTTGGCTACAGGACGCTACGATATGGCGAAATATTACGATCTCTTCGTGCGCTATATTCCCCGAATTTTCAAACGTCGAAGGGGTTTGGGACTTTTCCATCCCATTTACAAGCGGGAAAATTTCTACAAAATGTGGGACGATCTTTTCGGGGAATATAAACCCCTTATGAAGGATTGCAAGACCAAATTTTTATGCACATCTGTGGATCTCTGCGATTTTCGTACCCATTACTTTAAATCCTGGGACGAAAAGGATGGCACACTCGATTTGAAGGAAGCCATTGCTCGATCCTTTGCCGCCCCTTACTATTTTGGGCCTGTGGTGGATCGTGCCAATAAATCCGTTTATGTGGATGGAGGTGCAGGAGATAGCAATACTCCGCTCAATATTGCCTATGCTGAGTCAATCAATCAAGGTTGGTATCGTTCAAGGGTAGAATTCACTGTTCTGGGAACCGGGGTTGTGGATTATTCTTCCACCTTTGAAAAAGCCCAGAATATTAATCTTTACCGACAAATGATGGCCTTTCTCAATCCCCGGGAAGGGGGACTGGCGCGGATCCAAAGCACCATTAATCAGATATCCCATATGGAGATTATTGCTAAGGCCGAATCCTTGATCAGTTTTAATTATTACGACGTTGAAATTGGGCCGGAGTATTCGGGGATTGATCGCACCGAGCATATTCAAGCTTATAAGGCATTTGGGAACATCCTTGCGGCGAAAGTTGACAAGGATTTGAGTGAAATCGAAGACCTGATCCCGATGGTGTGATGAAGGTATTTGGGAAAATTTAAACCTACTCCCGCTGAACATTCAAAATTCTTCTAGATTGTTTGAAATTCTTCCAGATTCTTCTAGATTCTTAGAGGTACTTCAACCCTTTGTCTCTTTACCCATTCAATTTTTTAACTAGTAAACTCTTTAATCTTTCTTCTTCTTAAAGAAAGGTTGACTGATGATGATATAGGTCGCCAAGAGAAAAAGATAATTGAATATATTGAAGAAGCGAACTCCGGTAATGTTCTCGATAATTGAACAGAACATAATTCCAAGCGAAATCATTAATGCCAAGCGAAATTTTCTTAGTCTTTTTCTAACCGGTGATTCCCTATCCTCAATTTCCTTAATGGTCTTTGTAAGTAGGTAAAGCATTCTACCCGTTGACAGTAGTATATAGGAGGAAATTGCACCCATAAGGGCCATGCTCCGATTGGCAGTTGTAGGAGATAATTCAATTGATGATACTGAACCTGGTAACAGGATAATTATACAGACCAAAATGGTGATGATTCCCACGGGCAATTTTAATTTTTTCAAGGATTCGGACTTTGTTCCCAAGCAGAAGATGCTCATGGATATTAGGAAAAATAGACACCCGAAGATGGTTCCAAATAAGGATACTCGAATGGAAATATTAACACACAGATCGCAAATACCCAATTCATAAAAGAAACATCCGAAGGGATACAGGGCATACAGCAAAAAGCCCAAACTTAAATAAATATTTCCCTTATAGCTGGGATTTTGCTTGTAAATGTAGAATGCGAGAATTATTGCCAAAAATCCCGTTATTAATTGCACAATCAGTATTGAATAAAACTGCCATAATTCCATGATGTATGATACTTTTTTGTAGTTTTAAGATTTTCTTTCCGTGGGCATTAATCGAAAAACCCGCAAAAATATACATGCAAGAGTAAAATAAAAAATAAAAAATAAAAAGAGCTTTCCCCAAATTAATTTTTTTCTGCTAAATTAGAGAGTTCTTCGCAAAATTCATCCCAAATGCAACCATATCTAAATATAGAAATATGTCGGCACTTCAC
>JABCSI010000274.1 GCA_018238965.1 Promethearchaeota archaeon | reverse complement strand
TCGGAGGCGCAAGTTAATAAATTGATTAGTTAAATACATTATGCACAAGATAGATATAATTAGGAATGTGTAAATGAAATCTTTTTTCTTCTTGTTCATCCGTATTTCAGAATACAAACGACAAGATTTTTAAAAGTACTCTTCTTTCCCATATCTACCAGAATGTAACTGGTCTTCCTATATTGTAGAATGGAAGTAAATTTTGTCAAAATGTGAGAAAATATGAAAAAATCAACAATATTAACAGTTCTTTTATGTTTAGTTGCCGGTTCATCCCTATTGGGTGGAGTTACCGCCACCGATTATGTGGGAATCGCCGTCGACGATGTATTTGTGTATGAACTAAGCGATGGCGACGAAATGTATTATTTTAAATTTGAAATCACCGCCGTTACGGAAGTAATGACTCTGGTTACCGCTACAGCCGATTATACCGGCTATGACGTAGAAAACGATGAACTTGAAACTATTGCCGACTATCCCTTCACATTTTTCTACTCCGAGGATTTGATGGATGGTTTAAGTCTTTTGGGAACCACGATAACCAACGAGACAAAAACCTATGGGGGGTTATCGCGCGATTGTCGCGTATTAGCTTCGCTCACCGGTTATTCTGGAGAAGTTACGATAGATGCGGCGACGGGATTAATTTTAGAAATGGTCATCAGCTCGGGGGACGATGCAGGGTCGTTCAAATTAGTCGCTTGGGAGGATCAAGATTTGGAAGCAGAGTATGGTACCAGTGGCGGCATTCCTGGATATAATCTGGCCATTATCGGTCTGTGTGCCATTGTTCCGATCACTTATTTGATGCGAAAATTCCGAAAATGATAAAACCGGCATACATGGTGACGCCCTCTGATGGTTGATGGTGGGACAATCTCCGTAAAGACGTTCGATAACGAGATGTTTATTATTGGATTGTCAATTTTTTACCTTATTCTTTGTATTTTATGAACATACTACAGTTTCTTGCCGGGATATTAATGAATATGGAGAAATTAATTCTCAGATGGCTTTTCGATAATTTTCAAATTAGGGAGTATACTTTTTCAAAAGAGAGTCAATTGCTGGTGAGCCGACTATAATTAAACAAACTTTTTTTACCGCACATCATTCTTATTATTAAGTAAAATAGTCAGTATTATCTTAGTAGAAAATACGAATCCCGATATTATCCGATGCGATTGAGGATTTTCCCAGAAACGGAAAAACCGCCCAATAGGGAAAAATTGCGGTGGAATTCGGGATCGGATACATAATTTGGTGAAAAATTGAATGTCGTATGCACGTGGGGGACCCAAGGGCAATTTTGATCTCGGAAAATTTATTATTGTGAAAATAAATAAGGGCAAGAAGCAATTTGAAATGGTTGTGGATCCCGAAGAAGCCTACAAGGGCAAGCAAGTATTGAGAAAATTGCGAGAAAAGGGGGAAAAAGAGAAAACGGGTCAAGTTCTCACGATCGAGGATGTATTGGGATCGAAGGACATTGATCTACATAGTATCTTTCCTACCTTTGATTTCTTTGAAGATGTAAAAAAAGCGGATCGGGTAACCGAAAACGATTTAGAAACTGCCTTCGAAACTACCGATGATCGCAAAATAGCTGCTTATTTCCTTTTAGAAGGTGATTTTGCTTGGACCAAAGCCCAACGTGAGAAATGGTTGGAGAAGAAGCGTAAGCAAATCATCAATATTCTGGCTCGAAATTCCATAAATCCCCAAACAAAGCATCCCCATCCACCAAAACGCATTGAAAAGGCGTTTGAGGAAGCCCGTGTGTCAATTGATGTTAATAAATCGGCCGAAGAACAGGTCGAAGGCATTTTAAAACAACTCCAAACCATCATTCCAATTCGGATGGAGGCGGTTCAGATGGCGATTAAAATTCCCGCAGTATACGCCGCCAAAGCCTATAATACGGT
Organism: Promethearchaeota archaeon; assembly: GCA_018238965.1. Taxonomy (GTDB): domain Archaea; phylum Asgardarchaeota; class Lokiarchaeia; order Sigyniarchaeales; family Promethearchaeaceae; genus Harpocratesius. The sequence continues at coordinate 3,781 of JABCSI010000274.1, read as the reverse complement.
GGAAAAATATGCCCAGGTCAAGCAATCGGAGTGGCAAACGGATGGATCTTGGATTGGAATGGTGTCTATGCCCGCAGGATTGCAATTGGAAATGCTGGATAAGCTCAATAAGCTTACGCATGGACGTATGGAATCTAAAATCATCAATAATTAATCCAGTTGTTTCAGAAATCAAAGTTCTCAATCCATCTCCTGTATTCCTACAGTAATAAGATAAATGATAACGTTTAACTAAAAACAAGGAACTGTGAAAACTATGTCCGCAGAAAATAAGCCTGTGCGTGAAATTGTCACGCCTGGTCAAGTAATTTCAACCGATCCCAGCCATTTGGCGGGGCGGGGAGCCGTCAAAGAAGCCGATCAAATCATTTCGGTCTTTGTGGGCTTAAAAGAAGAACGTGGAAAATATATAAATGTGGTCCCACTCAATGGGCTCTACAATCCACAAATTGGGGATAAAATCATTGCCCGCGTGACGGCAAAAACCCCTGTGAAATTTTTAATGGATATTAACTCAAAATTTGTCGGGATTCTAAAACCCTCAGATGCTTTTAGACGTTCCCACTCTAATCGTGGATATCCTAAATCCATGGGGACCTACCGGGTTCCTAAGGAAAATGAAATGGGTAAATTCAAAATGGGTGATATGGTCATCTGCAAAGTCTTGTCGGGTTCCCGTGTTGAGGAGCCGACTTTGACAAGTTTAGGTCAGGAATTAGGCCCAATCTCCAATGGAGTCGTAATTGTAATCTCGCCTACAAAAATACCCCGAGTAATCGGGAAGAAGGGGAGTATGATATCACTCCTTAAGAACCTTTTACACTGCAAAATTTTTGTGGCACAAAATGGTCGAATTTGGATTCAGGGGCGCGCACCGGAGAACGAACGATTGTTAATTGAATCGATCCATAAAATTGAGCGCGAAGCACATACAACAGGTTTAACCGACAGGGTTAAAGCTTATATTATTCAAGAAAAAAAGATAAGAGGTATTAAATAATAATGACAATCTTGGTACAAGAACCTCATGATGAGGTTTGTTTTCGTGAAGACGGGAAGCGTCTTGACGGACGAGCAGTGGACGAAATTCGTTCCTTCTCATGTGAAGTAGGCGTCATCAAAAACGCCCAAGGGTCTGCCCTGGTAAGACACGGGGGAAATCAAATCTACGCGGCAATTTACGGTCCACGTGAAGTGCATCCACGCCATTTGGCTAAACCCGATCGCGGAATTCTTCGTGTATATTATCGGATGGCGACATTTTCTGTGCATGAGCGAAAAAGCCCAGCACCGAACCGCAGAGAAAACGAAATTTCAAAAGTAATCAGAGAATCTTTGGAACCGGTCCTATTTTTGGAAGCCTATCCCGATTCCCAAATTGAAATCTACATTGAAGTAATTGCAGCCGATGGGGGAACCCGTTGTGCAAGTACTACTGCCGCCTCTTTGGCATTAGCAGACGCTGGAATTCCCATGAAAAGTATGGTTGTGGGGGTGGCGGCTGGAAAAGCCCAAGGAAAAGTCCTATTGGATTTGGGCGATAAGGAAGACAAAGTAGGTCAAGCAGACATTCCATGTGTTGTGGTCATGAAGGATAAAAGCATTTCTCTTCTCCAATTTGACGGTGAAATGTCGCTGGATGAAATGAAACTCGGCTTTGAATACGTTCTGAAGGGTGCCGAAGACATCTACCAAAGTCAATTGGAAGCCCTCAAGTCGAAATATCAGAAAATTTCCGAGGAAGCGCTAAAGGAAGATGCCAAGATTGATAAATCCGCAATCGCTACCGAAGAGAAAATCGAGGACGGTCCTGCAGAGGGCCCCGAAGATCTCCCTCAAAATAAATCTGAAGATGCGGTAGATCTCCCAGTAGCCGAAAAAGTGGAAGAAAAGGCCGCCGAACCCAAAGCTCCAAAAGCTGAAAATCCAGCTCCGGAACCCGAAGGGAAAACTACTCCTTCCAATCCTCCAGGAGATGCATAAACATGATAGACATTAGTAAAGTTGTAAGTAGTTTAGAAAAGAACTACATTCGTAAATTATTGAAACAAGGTAAACGAATCGACGGGCGCGGGTTATTTGAATACAGAGAAGTCACAGTGACTGCAGGATTTGTTCCTAAAGCTGAAGGATCCGCAGATGTCCATATCGGTGATTCACGGGTTATGTGTGGTGTCAAATACGATATCGGCAGACCCTATTCTGACAATCCTGATAAAGGCGTGTGTACGGTCATGTCTGAATTCGTTCCTATTGCCTCTCCCATGTTTGAACCAGGGCGTCCTGGTGAAGATGCGATTCAGCTAGCCCGGGTAGTCGATCGGGGAATTCGCCACACCAATTGTTTGGATTATAATGAATTGTGCGTTAAGGTGGGTGAATTCGTGTATATCTTATTCATTGATTGTTATATGATGGATCATTTCGGTAATCTCACCGACACTGCGGCTATTGCGGCCATTGCAGCGTTATTGAATGTTAATTTGCCCCGTGCTAAAATTGATGCCGATGGCAAACTCGAATGGGATGGAACCTATAGACCCCTAAACATTAGTGAGATCCCCATAAGCATAACTTTTGGGAAAATTGATGATGTAATCTTTGTTGACCCAATATTAGCTGAGGAGATGGTTTTGGATGGATCTATCGCTTTTGCAGTTGATGAGAAGAAGCAGGTGACAAGCATCCAGAAATACAAGAGTGCTACTTGGTCTGTTGAAGAGATTATGGAAACTTCCGCAAAAGCGGTCGAAATTGCTGATGAACTCCGCAAGAAATTAAACCTCCGACAATATACCCCAAAAGCCTGTTAGTTTTTCACTAATTTGGTTTTTTATTTTATACTTTTTTTTCTACATCTTCAATTTTTCAATTCTTTATAATTTCAATACTTCAATTCTTCATAATTTCGATACTTCAATATTTCAATTCTTCGATATTTCAATATTTCAATCCTTCGATATTTCAATCCTTACTTTTCCTAACTTTTTCTTCCCTCTATTCCCTTTTTCATCATTCACTTTCCGAAAATTCAAAAAATTTTAGTATTTTGATGCTTTTTTATGTTTATACACATTTCTCTCTGAAGTGAAAGTGAAATAATATGGGTAAAACTAAAAAAGTGGGCATCTCGGGTAAGTTCGGTCCACGATATGGTTCAAGACTGCGAAAACAATGGAATGAAATCGCACAAAAACAAAAAGGATCCACTAAATGTCCTAAATGTGAAACAAAGGTTCCCAATATGCGTGAATTTGTCGGCGTTTGGCACTGCAAGAAGTGCGGCGCAAAATGGACGGGTGGTGCGTGGGAAAGTAGTACTCCCCGAGGGAAAGAATCCCACCGTATTGCAACTCGTCTAGCGCGGGAATCCCAAGAAGCAGAAAAGAGTAAATAATCTTATATTCTTTAAGAACACCATATTTCTGTATATGTCTCAGCATTGTCTTTGACTACCAATTTTTTCTTCCCCTTTTCTCTGGTTTTTTCGATTTGATGGCCCAGGAATGAATTTACATGCAACTCACAACGAACATTCGTTTAGAATTTGTCTCTCCCGAGAATGCCGCCATTTTTTATCAGAGTTTTCTCCCCGAATTCCACGATATGCCTATGAAGCGTTCGGCTTGGCACATAGAACCCCTTTTAGATGGATCTACCACAGTCACAGTTTCAATTCATGCCGAAGATGCCACCGCGTTTCGTGCAACCGTGAACTCCCTAGTACAATTTGCCTCGATAGTAGAACGTACCTTAAAATTGGTCGAAAAATAGCTCAGTT
>JABCSI010000273.1 GCA_018238965.1 Promethearchaeota archaeon | reverse complement strand
TTCGGGTTTGGGCAATTACGATCAAGGACGATAGGATTGCCTTACGCACATCCAAACTCCGGTGGTTGACAAAAATTTGAAAATAGGGATAGAGAAGGGTTTTGAAATCTTCTGCAGAAATCTGTTGAGAAATGCTTCCCAGAGCAACCGCTGCGTCGCTCTTATTCTGTAAATTGCTCTCTTTCAAATACATTTCGAGATAATCGAAAAAGTTTATGAACCATTCAGGTCTGACCCCAATACATTTCACAATCGCACCGATTTTCTGACGGACGATTTCATCATCCCGATCCTTGATATTATTTAAAACACCCATCATCGAGGAAATAATATCGGGAAAAACCATTGCAAAATTCCCGTAAGCCCGTAACGTGGCCACAGTGACACCTACATCTTTGTGAGCGAGTAATTGATTAAAAATTTCTACAATCTTTTGGTTTTCTTTGTCAAAAGCCCGCGGATTCCGATTAATCACACCTAAACTTCCCTTGATAACTGCAAGTGAAGATTTAGAGGAGAGCAAAGGATGCAAAAATCGCCAAACTGCTTTGTGATCCTGTTTTTCATAGAGACCAACCATTTGGAATAGAATATTGAATCCCTCTACAGAAAGAGGTTTTTTTAAAATATCGTGGAAAAGATCAACGGGATCGATAATTTGCTTCTTAGTAATTTGCCGTAGTACGTTCCGGGCTTGTTTTAAGTGGGATTTTTCTTTAGAACTCAACAAATCTGTGAGGGTGGTGAGTAAAGTCTTTCGATCAAGTTTGAGGATTATGGATTCAATCTGGGATTTAACCATCTTAACAATTGCGGGATCCTCATCCGAAAGCATCTCCCCAATAATTTTTGAGATATATTTGGCGGTCTGCTTGGAAAGGGAATCTTTCATTTTTACATAATTTACAACCGAATCCGCAACAAGTTTTCTCATTACCAGATTTTCATGGGAACTATATTTGCGAATGGTTTCGAAGTCATTGGCAATAATTGCCCGATTTAGTACCCATTCATCGGCATTGTGGCGAATATTTTTATCGATAAGAAGGAAGTGAATCAAGAAATAAATATTGAGCAATTTTTGTATCAAGATCGCAAAACCAAATGTCCGATAAATCAACTCCCTGTCATTTACCCGTGAAAAATCTAAATCCAATCCAATCAAATGCAAATTATCGTCTGGGAAAAAGTCAGGATATTTGAATATTGCATTCATGAATATGGAGAAAGCGATACCCGTAATGATATAGGCGGCAAATAGGACCATCTTGCTCGTGTTCAGAGGCTCTTTGCTCAGAAATTTTTTATAGAACCCAAACATCCCGAACAAGGAGGTTGTGACAATAAATCCGATGAAATCCAATGGAAAGAGAATGAAAAATATTTCCAACTGATCCAGCTGATCTTGGGTAATATTGGGAAGATATTCATAAATGAATGTTAAAAGTTCTTCAATCAACCCCGAACGCGTTAAGCTCGGGTCAGAAACGCTTGCCGGAATGTCACCCCAAAAAATTGGGATGTAATCAATGGAAAAGCCGATGAGGGAATAAACGGTGGATATAATCCCCAAGATGGCGATGATGTAAAAAATGAAAATCTGGGGTTCGTTTTTCAGCACCACCCGATTTCCCCGAAAGATGGTATGGGCGGTCCCAATATAGGAATAATAACTGAGGTAGAACATAGGACCGAGGAGTAGCCATACAAAGAATATAATTCCCACAGCCCAACCATCAGATACATTACTGGGTATATCCCAATAATTTAATGCAATATAGGAAGTGAAAATCGGAGCTAAAAGGACTATCATAATGAAGACAACGATGGCCGCAACGGAATTCCAAGGTGTTTCAAATTTATCAATGATTTTATTCTCTATGCCTTGTTGGATTTCTGTGGCCCCTTCTTGGGAGGATTTTGAGAGTAAATAATATTCATAAACGGGATAGAAAAATGCAAAAGCTGTGATGATAAAGAGAGTAATGGGCATGTAATTGGGAAATTCAAAGGCTTTGACCATTTTATCGGTCCAGATAGTCACCTCAATTTCGGGAAGGAGTAAGAGCGCGTTTCGAGCGAATATACTAGAGATCATGGCGAGCACAAAAATCGAAGCCATTGCAACCATGAAACTAAATGTCATTGCACTCACCGTGTTTCGAATTTTCTGCGCTCTGGTGTATACAGGGGATGTTTTGAGCTCTTGCTGAATATAAATCCAACTGCGCACCATTATCACTAAACCGATAAAGGTAAACAAAAGAGTAAGACCCGAGTTTAACAACCCAGCATAATCGTAAGTTTCAGTTTGTAAAAATACCATAGCTGTAAGTTGGTAGAAGGGTGCTATATATCTTTCTCCTTTTGAACTGAACCTTAACCACGATCCCAACCAATTGAGCCTAACCATGATCCCAAGCCATTAACCCAAACCATAAAATTTTATGAAATGGGAAATACATAAAATTGGATGTAGGATGGGAAATACAACGGATATTTGTGAAATTTGCGGGAAGCCCTTAATATTCCTTACGCAGGAAGATTCTGGAAAAAACGGAGGGGATGGAACCCCACAATCACCAATGGAATCATTTTCATCCAAATGTTATTATTGTGGAAAAGTGTTTGAGGCACAGATCCGCTGCCCCGATGGACATTATATCTGTGATTCTTGCCATAGCAAGGAAGCGCTTCAAATTTTAAGCGAAATTTGCTCCACAACAACCCTCACCGACCCCTATGCCCTGGCGACCCAAATATTACATCATCCCCAAGTCAAGATGTACGGCCCGGAGCACCATATTATGGTACCCGCTGTCCTATTGACTGCCTTGAAGAATTATCAGCAAACCCATGATACTCCCTTTTCACCTGTAGGAATTTCGGAGATACAGGAGGGAATCCGACGCGCGGAAAAAGTCCCAGGGGGCTGGTGCGGATTTTATGGAACATGCGGAGCAGCCATTGGTGCAGGCATTACTCTCTCTGTATTATTACATGCTACGCCTTCCACCGATCATCCCAGATCCTTGGCAAATTCGGCGACGGCCCAGGCTTTGCGAAAAATTGCGGATAATCACGAGCATTGTTGTAAACGCTCCGTATACCATGCCATCAGCGCAGTTCTCTCCATTTTACGAAAAGAATTCCAAGTTGATCTAGCTCTGCCCCCCTTTGCCTGTGAGTTTACCCTAAAGAATGAAAAATGCGAGCAAACCCGCTGCGTTTATTATCCGCGTTAGATTCTTCTTCTTTTTCCCCTTGAAATTTTAAAGCAAATTTACCAGGGTTAGGAATTGAAAGCCAAAATAAATTAGGATTAAATACCCCAACGCCTTTATACAGAGTTTTCCCCCTTTCTTCAGCACCTGATACCACTTAAAATTAGCACGGGGCATCCGTTGCGGGTATGTTGGAAAATCTGGAAAATTTTCGTGGGGTTCGAGTTGATACCAATAGGCTGTTGTGGCCCAATCATCACCACGGTGATTGTTATGCCCGTGCTCTATGGTCACATCAATGGCTTCTTCAAAAGAGATTGGATCCTGAATATGATACCGATAGTAGGTTATTTTCCCCGCCCAGTTAAATCCGCCACCTTTGATCACGCCATGATAGGGAGCGGAATATTTCTGCTGTGGGCAAAACGCCATGTTGACATAATCCTCGGTTCCGGTTCCGTATAGGGTGGGTTCACCGCCGATATCGTCATCAATAAAGATCATATCATCCCCTTCCCCGGGCCAATTAAACAGTCGCCGTTTGAGGGGGAATGGCCAGTTATCTATATTAATATTGCATCCAACATAGTGGCCTTTTCCTCGGGCCTTCAAAATTACATGATTGCGATCGTATCCCCCGTTTTCCCGTGTATTTTTTCCTGCGGTCGTTTGCCATTGCCAAAAATTGTATTTTTTCCCCGATTTGGGATCGGCGATCACGTCGTTTTTATAATCCACACGGCGAAACTGAGCATGAAAATATCCAATCGGTGCGTTGGATGCGTTTGCTCCATTTTCTTCTTCTACTTTTTCTTCTGGCCATGTATCGTAGATTTCGTAATCGACATAGTAATAAAACATCAATCCGGGCTTTTTTTTCAGAAGATTATCGGCATCCGGAATCCTAGAAGTGGGATTATCGTTTTCGATTTCGATTCGGGCATGCTTCTTGAAGGGCATTGGCCACCATGAATTAAATCCTTTGCCCTCTTCGGGGGACATTTGGAGCGGTTCGGAAACAAAATTAACCCTTTCACCATGGCCCACACCGAAAAAATCTCCGAGGGGGCACTCCACACTGGGATTATCTTCATCCTCGTCATCCCACCACATACGAATTATCACATGCCGTGGCCAAAATTTGGCGTTACTGCACATTTGGGTGGTCCAGATATGATTGATGCATCCCGGCCCATCCACATCGAAGATTGTCCGTTTTTCCCCGGGTTTGATAAACAACATATCCATATTCCCACCCGTTCTATCATAGGACGATACCCGTTTTCGTTTAAATTTCCGTAATTTGACTATATCACGAAGGGAACTTGAATTGGAGTTTGTGAAGTTTGTGAAATTTGAATAATTCATAATGAAGTCCACTGGTAACTTGCACGTTTGATTTTAAATAGTTTCAGAATTTTTTGAGACCATCGACCCTCAACCAAAAATCTGCAAGAAATTTATTAGATGAGGGGGGTTTATTTTCCATAGGCAATGATGAAAAAACTCATACTGATTTTATGATGAAAAAATCGAGAATAATCTGAGCCGCTTTAATATTTCCCCCTTTATCTATTATACTGCATTGTTTTCCTTCTTCTGGCTTATTTTATCTGTAAAAGCTGTCAACCCACAGTAGAAAAGAAAGGTTTTGGATTTATGCAAGGTTAAAATCTTCTCATTGCATGTAAATATCCATAAAATGCACGTCGGATTGGAAAACCTGCATTTCTATTTGAAGAGAAAAGGAGAGTGAAAAAAATTTCAACGATTTATTTGATTTAATCCATTTAATAGATTATCGGGCGCTAACGCCGTCCCAAGCCTTAATATCCTTGTCGACATAGCCACATGAACTGCAGGTGTCAGTTACTTCCCACTTTTCCAAAGCAGGGTGTACTCGTGTCAGTAATCCACCGCACTTGGGGCAAACGAGATATTTTGCGCCACAGCCATCACACATGTTCAAAGTTCCTGCTTCCACGAATGTAAACGTCCTTTTCATCCATTCGTCATGAGCAATTCTAAAGGTAGTACCGCCGCATTCAGTGCATTTTTTTTCAACAGCCATCTGAGTTCAATCCAAATTGTTTATCGAGAAATTCGATAAGTATTATATAAGTAATCCGAAAGAAACAAATAAGTTTTTTCATTTTGGAAAGCAAGGATTTCGGGGAGGCAAAGGGGAATCCCAAAAAGGCGGCTTTGGGGGAGAAATCTCATGGATGACCCAAAAATTGGGAAAAAAAAATTGCCCAATATATTCTGAATTCAAAAAATTCAATAATCAAAAATTTAGAATTCAAAATTTCTGTAATCTAAAAATTACGTATAAAAAAATTCCAAAATTAAGTGGCTAAGAGTGAATCCAATTCTGGCAATATTTTAGTTCAATCTCACTGGATCCCGGTCCATCCAGCCTTGAGGGTGTCTGACATATTCTTTTTGTACCAATTATCCCAATCCCCTTGACCGAACTGTCGCTTCATCTCAGGGGTTACTTCAGGAGTATCATAGATGTCTTCATATTTTTCA
>JABCSI010000045.1 GCA_018238965.1 Promethearchaeota archaeon | reverse complement strand
AAAGATAACTAATTTTGATTGAAAGAGGGAAAGTTATTCACGAAAAAAAGAAAGACGGAAAAAAAGAAGAATAGGAAAAAGGGGAAGGGAAAAAAAGAAAAAAAGGGGGACGCGTCATTCGTCACGTATGTAAGATTCACAGTATGACACTGTGGATGATTACCGTTAAAATTCGAGGATATCTCCCAGATAGTATATCGTAGCCTCGGTTATGGGATTCATTTGCTTATTGGAAGCAAGCCTAATCCCGTTATTGACTCCTTCCAAGATGATATCAAGGTAGACAAGGAACATATTCACCATCTCTCTTAATTTGGCTACGTCCGATACTTGAAAAGCCATATCCATCACATTGATCATGCCGGGGATGAAATCTCGGTTCAATAGGAGAGCCTCGACACTGCCGTTGGCGGTTTCGAAAGGATCGGGTATATCACAAAGATGAAACATCAATGTCGCTACAAATAGGGAAGATTTCATCCCTCGAACTATATAACCAAGCTTAGATGGGGTGGATTCATTTTGATGGGCATTTAGATCGTAGAGCACCTGAAAATTCACATCATCGTTCGTGTTCAAATATTTTGACTTATACCTCGGCTCCCACACTATGGTTCTGAAATATTTGAGCATCCGTTCATAATATTCGGAGAACAGAATTGTTTGTAGAGATTGATCCTTGTTGTGATCGAAAGATGAAAATGCATACAGCTGATAATAATTCTCTTGGAAATGGAGGAAGAAGTTGCGTAGTATTACCAATTTCACTTTTAGGCGATCAATTGCGTAAAATAAGGGAATTCGGGATTCTGTATATGCGTAAACATTTCCATAACGAATCTCATCCTTATAATTTCGCCCTAATTCCGAAGCAAGAGGAACAATCCGCTTTAGGATAATAAAGAAACGTTCGAGGATTTTTTGAAAGAGGTGATCGCTCCCCAACTCCAGATCCTTCATCACTGCATCGACATCGAAACTTAAGAAGGGGAGCTTGGAGGCAAATTCGTAATTTTTAAGTGCGAGAATCCTGTTTATCATCAATTCGGCTTCTAAGATGGGACGAAAGGGAATATAAACCTTATTCACATCGTTCACATAAATATTCTGAGGATTTGCGTCTGATATGTTTCCGTTACCATCGCCCACATCCAGTTGATTGCCAATATTCATGCTGATCACGATCTATAAAAATTTCTAGCTTTTTTGCCATGCAAACTGATGATATATTAATGGGCTCTAAACTAATAAAAATTGTGAATTTTTTAAGTTCCAGAAGAACTCGATGGAAACATGGAGCAAACCTTCGATTGGGCATTTTTCAATATCGAATGATTGAAATATATCCGCAAATCCGACGATATAAAGAAAAGGATCAATTAAGAAGTCTTTGAGTATCTTTCATAGTGCAAAATTTAAGTTCAAATCAATTTTAAAAAGTGGAACACGATGTACAGACTCTTGCAAAATGCCTTCCAAGTGAAAATGTTAGAATAAACTATCCAAAAACCCATTAAAGATCTGAAAAAATAGAATTGCCAGATTCTGGTTGTGTTTTAGAATATATCTGGGTTTTCCTTCCGACTTTTCTAATGTCAATCAATCCCGCAGCCTCCAATTTATCCAAATGGTATTTGATAGTTTTTCTACTTAATTCCATACGTTTAGCAATTCGGGCCTGAATGATTCCTGGATTATCACCTATAATTTGAAAAATATCGAGCGTTGTCTTACTTTTGATGAGTTTTGGGTCAAACTCCGCAAAAGGATTCTTGTCCAGGAAGGGATAGAATATCAGAAATCGCCCAACCCGCTTTTTTAGAATTATTTTGTAGTTTTCCAAGATATCCAAATGCCATGCTAAATTACTGCTTGAAGTATCCACCAGACGGAGCAATTCACTATAATGAATTCCAGGTTGATCGATTATGAGATTCAAAATTGTGTTCCGAAAATTATTTTCCAATACTTCTTCCATTGAAAGCCGATGAGGTCCAATATCCAAGTGCATCACCCGATTTAATAAATAGTGTCGATATTCTTGCTTACTCATTATTAAGCCGAAAATCCCAACTAAACTAGCCACTCCGATAATAAGAATCAGGGTTAAATTTTCTGTAAAAAAGCTACCAGTGGGAGAGATTAATGAAGGGGGTTGAAGAATTCCTGAGATCCCAATTTTTGGGTCGTGATAAATTTGAATTCCTCGGGGATAGAAGATTGAAATTTGCTGTTCGTTCTCTCCAGGGATTGAATTAACATCTACCGAAATATTCTCAAAGTTACCATCAACCAAAACTTGTTTATTCCAACTGAAAAATCCAGATATATCATTCGTGGTTGTTTCCAGCCATTGTTCATCGGAACTGAAGGCTTCTAGCTCATCTTCAGTGAGAGCCTCCCCATCAAATTCAACTTCAGATTCCATTTCGAGGAGTAAACCCGTTTGAGACCGATTGTTGGTGTAAGGAAAATTGGAAATTTCGATATCGATTTTGGTTTGTGTTGGAATCAAGATTAAATCGTTATACAGATCAAATTCTTCCACGAAATAAATATGGAACGTTAAAACGTTATCGGAGGTGGATATCTGAAAATAATGCAAAAAGGTGGTTGCAGATGCATTAATCTGAGTTTTATTATAATGGATATTATTGAACGAGTTTAACGTGGTTTGATTTAAAAGCGTGTCATCCTCAGAATTATACATATTATCGTTGTTTTCATCAATAAATTCAATCAAGGTGGTAAAAGTGATCTCAAATTCGACCTCAAGTTCGGAAATGGTGGTATCCTTTTTATATTCAACCTTTACCTCCAATCCGTCATCTTCCATGTGAATCTTCATTTTTATTTCGTCTTTTTGATCCCCTGCACGCAATTTAGATGAAATCGTAGCCTCATCTTCGGAATATTCAACTTCGATGGTTCTTTCGTTAGAATCCTCTAGGTCATCATCTACTTCATCATGATCATCATCATGATCTTCCCCATCATCATCGCTATCATCATCATCGCTATCATCATCTTCGGGATCCTCGGTGTCATCGGGATCTTCTTCATGAACCTCAAGCACTTCAAGACCTTCATGATTTTCATTATTGGCATTGATCTCATCCAATGCACCAGTAGAATGAAAAAGAAGAGATTTTGATTGCGTCTGAGTGCTTTGATTGCTGTTATCGTAAAATCCAACACCAAAAATAGGTGCGAAAAGCAATAAGCCAATTGCCAGGAATGGAATAATGTGGGAATTTTTCATGATCGATATCAATATCCTTAAATAAGTATTGGAGTAATATAAAAAAGGATTTTGTGAAAAAAGGGTATTGTGAAAAATGGGTAGTATTGTTAATAATGCAAAAAAAAGGATTTAACACATCATGGTAATTTAATTTTGTACTCTTCGTTTGGAATATACAAGCATGCTCATAACTGCAATTGATGCTGCAAATACTGCAAATAAAGAATATCCCGGAATTGCATCAAGGAATGAACCTGTGGGTGGGGTTTCCAATAATCCTAAAACACCTATCTTCGGATCGTGGTAAATATTCGTTCCACGTGGATAATTAATGTAAATCTTTTCATCATCGGGAGATTCTTCATCAACTTCGACAGGTGAAACGGCCACGTTCTTAATGGTCCCATCTACTTCGGCTTGTTCGGCCCAGGAAAAGCCTGCCATGAAACCGTTCATATCAGATTCTAAACCACTTTCATCGGTTGCAAAGCCATTTTCTTCATTCTCGGTGAGTTCTTCTTCGTCAAGTTCGTATTCTGACTCTATTTTCGTATAGAGGGCTAATTGGGAAGAATCATCCATATAGGGAAAGTTTTGAATTTCGATATCTATTTTAACCTCAGTTGGGGTGAGAATTGTAGTTTCTAGTGCCATAAATTCACTTGCAATAAAGACATGGGCAGTAAATACCCCATCGGTTGTAGAGATTCTCAAGTAATGTAATGTTGAACCATCGGCTTGAACTTCTGGGAGATATTCAATCGGACTAAAATCATCTAAGCGGTAATCTTGAATTTCTTCATCGATGCTTTCATTAAATATTCCATCGGCATCCACATCAACGAATTCAATTAAGGCTTTGAATACAACCTTGAACTCAATTTCTAACTCAACTTCCGAGCCATCTGTCACGGTTTCACTTTCGTATTCTAATTTGATGCCCAAATCATCACCCGCTTCGATTTTTATTTGGAACTGGTCTTTTGTTGCACCATTTTTTAATTCAGACTCAATTTGGATTTCCGAATCGCTAAATTCGACTTTGACTTCACGCCCGTTTTCATCTTCATAATCATCGTCGACATCATCGTCATCTTCATCGTCATCATCGTCGACATCATCGTCATCGGCGTCATCATCATCAGGTTCTTCCACTTCAGCAAAGACCGAAGCTTCTTCTCCTGGTTGTTCGTATGCAACCCCCATAGAGATTCCGGCAGAAATAATAAAGGCTCCCATTAACAAGAGAGCAAACATTTTTTTATTCAGTTTCATGATGTATCAACTTTTATAGTTGTAATCTAATAAACTCGGGAGAACTATATAAGCAGTTTGAGAGGGGATTCTCCCTATTAGCAAATTATATAAAAATTCTCCGCCAATAGAAACAAAGAATTAGTGAAATGGGCGATGAGAAAATAATTTATTTGAAAAAATGAAAAAAACAAATCAACTAAAGGTCAAACTTCTCAAAACCACCACCAAGTCAACGGTGGCGATCTCTCACAAATTTCTCGTTGACGTATGCTACAGTTCGGGAAGAAACGTTAATGCCTTATGCTTTAAGACGATAAGATTTTAAGGGAGAAAATGTAGATTCTACAATAGAATTTCAAAAACAAGAAACCCTCAACGTTCTACAAGCAAGATCTGGAGAGAGCGTATCATCGGGTGAATTGAAAAATAGACACGTATTACCAGAGCCTTTCTCGAAATTAGTAATATTACACGGTGAAATCCACGAGATCCCACAATTATTATGATCATGGGATAGTGAACGGGATTTCAACCGCTTCCGCTCAGAATCTGTTGAACTGGGATGTTCATGAAACTGTTGAGCATGTTCATTAATAAAATACAATTATTTAAAGCTATGCTATTTCTGGGAATGATGAAAAATATTCATAGAAATATAATAAAGAGCTCATTCTGTCAATTTTACTAACTTTTTCATTAAAAAAAGAACAATATTATAAGAACAAACATAATTAGAAGAATTTGGATGAATCTGGATGAAATTGGATGAGAAAATATATTAAGTATCTGTGTGTTGAAAATGAATATGAAAAAAGAAAGTTACGGGTGGAGTCGGGCTTTTAGAGTTTCTGCTACTTTATAACTGGTTGCAATAGCCAACCCAAGACCGGTCCCATCCCTAGCCTCATCATCCTCATTTAGATCGGTCGAAAAGAGAAAATTACCGGCACCAACAATAAAAATATTGGAGTATTCATCTGTCGAAACAATTTCATATTGCTTGTTAATCGAATCAGGAAATTCAAGACCCAAATGGTGGAATTTATTGCCTAATTCAAATGATTCCGTGAAAATACCCTGGGCAAATATCGAACCCACCGCAAAAATCACAACTTTCGAAGTTTTAGTAATGTGTTCGCCTTTGGGTGTTTGTAAATGAAGACGCCAGGCCTTATCTTGGCGTTCCAATGCTACCAGCGTATGTTTTGTGTGCACTGGGACAGCAAGGACATCCAATTTTCGTTGAAATTTATGTAAAAATCGATCTGCTAAAATTGAGGGCGTTAAAGACACCATTTCGTAGCATTCAACCCCCAAATGAGAAGCCAAATGTGTGAAAATGGTGGGTGAGTTATCAATGCCCAAAATAGGGGGAAACAGAAAATATTGAACTTTATCAACCGAAATGTGGGGAAAATCTGTGGCTAACTTTGTTTTAATGAGTGAAGCAAGTGGAGACATATGGATTGCTTTATTATCGAAGAAAGTTGCAACAGTTTTCGCCGATACAACTCCGTTTTGGACCTTGGAGACCAATTCCGAGTTCATTTGGCGGAAAAGTTCCAACAACGAGATTTCAATCACGACATAGGTTCCGGGAAATTTTTCCTTTAACCCTTGGGCAATGAGGTGCATGGCCGAATTGGCAAATTCCCGAAATTCTACCAACACGCAGATAGAATCCTCTGTCAAGGTGTCAAAGTGTCGAAAAATTGTATTCCAAACACCTGTGGTTAATTTCGTATTTCCAAGGGATGTAAGCACGTGGCCATTGCAAATTTCATCTTGATCTTTAAAATAATGCAAAGAAGGAAAGCTATCATAGAATTCCCTTAATGCTGCTTGCATCAATTCCATACTGAGGTTGGAATAGGGGTGAGCCGGAATAGACACTTGAAATTTAGCTAATTCTACGAGAAGATTATCGCCAGGATAATTCAATACATCAACAGTTCCCATCCATAGGTTAGAAGCACCATATCCTGTTGTGTAGATCGTGCTAGGAATACCCCTCTTGGCTAACAATCGGGCAATATTCATACCTGCAAAACCTCCTCCGATAATGATGACCTCCTCGATTTCAGATTCTTGAGTGGAGGATTCTTGACCATCACTAGGCACTATATGTTACCTCCCATTATGTACATATACTTAGCTAACTTTATTTGCCGTTTCTGCATATCATCTACCAATTCCTCGGTTTTCCAGCGTTTTTCCAGTGCTATTTTCATCTCTTCCATGATTTTGGCATGAGGTTTGTTTGTCCACTGAACCTCCAAATCTGCAAGTTTAAAATAACAGAATTGACCTTGACACGGCCCCATCCCTTGGCGAGTTCGGCGACGGTAATCGTCCAATGTGTGATTGGAAGAAAAAAGATTATCATGGACCCATTTAAGTTCGGCGATGCTTACTTTTTCACATTCACAGACGATACGGGGGCTATTTTCGGGAACAGTGGAGTCTAAACAGGATGTGCAAAGCCCACCCATTTCATCTACGAAAGAACCCCACTTCATACTCAAATCCGATGCAATTCTTTCATCTACTTTAAACAATTCCTTCAATTCTTCCTTAGAATATGGATGATCTGCGCCGGGGAGCAGGAGAGTGTGAGTTTGGCAGGATAATTCCGTGTGACCTAACTTTTTGCAGACAAGATCGGAAACTTTTTCGGCCATCAATCGATAGGTGGTAAGCTTTCCACCAAAAATCGAAAGAAAATGTAAATAACCCAAATTTTCATAATCAAGAATTTCAAACTTGCGTGATGCTTTGTAGGGTGACGGATTATCTGCGACCAAAGGACGAGCGCCGGTGTAATATCGAATCATTCGCGTTTTTCGAATCGAAGGAATCATTTCTTCGGCATATTGGAGAAGATCGTCAATCTCTTCAAAAGTAGGTGTCAGTTTTTCCAAATCTTGTTCTTTTGTAGGAATAGTGCTTGTACCTATGATAACGGATTGGTGGCTTGGAACAACTATATCTCCATCTCCCGGCTCATGTAATCGATTGATCACACTATTCACCAACCGGTTTTTCATCACAATTAAAGTCCCTTGGGTGGGTGAGATCCGCAACTGTTTTTCGAGTTTTATATCCTGTTCCATTTTGGCAGCCCAGGGCCCAGTGGCATTGACGATATAATTTCCATAAACGTTTTCAATGGTATTGGTGAAGGAATTAAGATATCTTACACCCACAACCTCATTTTCGGTTAAAATTAAGTGCCTTACTTCACAATAGGGCATGATTATTGCCCCGTGACGCTTAGCATCGAGGGCATTGTAATAGGTTAGAAGAAATGGATCAATATAGGCATCATTCACTTTGAAAACGCGGGTAACATTTGGATTGCAATTGGGTTCTCGGCTGAGGAATTCTTCGGGTGTAATTTCTTCTGCAGCGACCCCTGCAGCTTCACAATTTTTTAGAAAAAGATCGCCATAGGCGGCTTCTTCTGGAGTTAAACCGATAAAATATCCATCACATGAATCAATAATATGGGGGGAAATCTTGCGAAGAATCGCATTTTCCTCGGCGCATTCCTTTGCTGACACCGGATCTGTAGAAACATAGCGCGCACCCGAATGTAACATACCATGGCATCTCCCAGTGGTGCCTTCTGCGAGATCATTCTTCTCTAAAAGTAATACTTTTAACTTCCTTAGTGCCAGATCTCGTGCAATCCCAGTCCCCACGATGCCCCCACCAATTACAATAACATCGAAATTTTGAGCTAAATCTTGGGATAAATTTTGGGTTGTTAACTCCATGTTGTTCATGTTTAATTACTACGTTGAGATTTAAATGTTTTTATGCAAACAAGTTTTCACCTTAGGTTTTCACTCGGGAAGCAGTCTTTTTGGGAATAAAGTTTTAAATCATTCCAATAAAGTATTCTTAATAGAAAATGATGGAAGACACGCCGTATATAGAAGCTCAAATAATTCATTCAATGGATCCTAGATATGAAATTTTGAAACAATTGGAAAAGCGGTCGAGCCAAACCCAACATGTTCGATCTTCGTGGCTTGGCAATGATAAGAACCCCATCTTGCGCTTAGATTATGAATCGAAAGAGCACTTTGTTGAGGGATATTCCAGAGATAAATTAATTTATGAGAATTTCATTAAGTACGTCAATTTGCAAGATATCTCACTTAACAATAAGAAAACCTTGAAAAATCAAAGCAATGAAGAAGAACTCTATCTAATGGTGAAGTATCGCACCAATTTTAAAGAACCCATCCGAAAAAATTATAGTTTTACATTTAAAATAATCGAATTGCTTGGAATCGGTGCATCCTATGAAGAAGTGCAAGACGGCTTCATTCTTTTTTACAAAACTAAGCAAGATTACTTGGTTGGTCAAATGGATCTGCTAAATATCGATAAATCTATAGAATATCTTAAGTCTAAGGGTTTTTATACCCCAAGTATAGAGGCTTTTTTCACACAAATAAGAAATAAAACACTCAAAAATCCGAAACCGTTCGAGATATAAGACGATTCATTCTCGGAGCAATTAGCATGGCATCTTGATTAAGTTTCCGGCCGTTGCAATATAAAATTTCAATCTTTTCTTGTTTTAATATCTTATTTACGAGATTTGTAAGGGATAATTCTGAAGGAGAAGTAAATTTTGTGATATCCCGCCATATGATTAAAACGTGGCCGGAAGAAACCTCACTTTGGGGGATTGTAATAGACCCGCGAATTAAATACACGGGACTGGGGAAATTGGTATTGACCTGAATTGTGTAATTCTGTAAACCGACCCACATATTAAAACTATCAATAAGATTGACCCGTTTTCTAATAATTACTCCATTCTCGGTAGAAATAAGCCAATAATGCAATGGATCTTCAAATAAAGGAGGATAAATATGTAGATTTCCCGTTCGATTTGTCCATCCCAATCCATATTGTAAATGGAATTTGCGTTCTTGAGGTCTTGGAAGATCATCTGAAAGGGGATATAACTTGATGAAATCGGGCAGATGATTCAGTAATTGGCTTGAATCAGGGCTTGAATCAGAGTCAGAATCAATGTCAGAATCAGGGTTAAAACCAGAGTTTGATCGGGGATTCACGGATGGCATTGGTAAAAGATTCAGCAAAACATCTCCAAATTGCTCCAAGGAATAATACTCGATAATCTCATCATAGCCAGAAGATCCATCTGTTACTTTTGGTGCTCCATTTTTCCACTCTGCCGAACACATAAGTTTTTTCATCCGGGGAAGTAAAACCGTGTCAAATATACTCTCTTTTTCTATGAGGATGAATTGCCGATGTCCACCATCTTCGCGGTTTAGGACAAAAGTTGCATGCCCGGTTGTGCCCGATCCCGCAAAAAAATCTAAAATTTTCGCTTGTTTATCGTTGTATGTGGATGCCCTAATTAAATATTTGAGCAATTCGGTGGGTTTGGAATAATCAAAAGGGGACACCCCGAATAAATCCTTTAATTCTCGGTTGGCATCGGTATTTGTGGGGATTTCATTGACTTTTTTAGATAGAAGGGTGGTAGGGGCCTTAATAATCGGAGAATCATAGTGACGGGCAATGGTAGGTCGAAGGGTTTTAATGGATTTAATGTGAATAATCCCACCTTTGGCTACTTCTTGATCTAATCGAGATTGGAGCCACTTAAAGCGCCCTTCCAAGACCAGATCATAATTGGGTTTCCCATCAACAACATTAACAGGTCCTTTCTGTAATTTTATTTGTAGTTTTCCGCGACCATATATTGTGCTTGAGGACAACTCTCCCGTCCATCCATTTTGAATAATTACATGCTCTTTTGGAAGAATACGTTGGGTTACTTTATTCCCAATATTAATCAATTCGGTTAATTTCAAAGGGTTTCCCAGACTTCCCATCATCGGTACGGAATTTTGGGTATTTTTAGCAGCCAAAATGTACTCGGTAACCGTTATTAATTCTTTAGAAAGATATGAGGGTTGGGTCTTCTTATGCCAGACAATATTATCAAGTTTTACTGGAAAAACGTGATCCACAACCAAGGAATAGGGAATTAATTCATTATCATCTATGCTGGAAAAAAATAATCCCGTGGATGTTAAGAAGGTTTGAGCCAATGATAGACGCTGATCCATAAAAACGAGCCAATTAACCCGCTCCACTTGGTCTGTATAAATGAAATCTTGATTTCCGGTATTATAGGGGGGATCAATATAAATAGTTTGAACCGATTTCTGCAAAGTAGGATGTAAAAATTGTAAAGCTTGGTAATTTTCGGATTTAATGCAAATACCGGTAAAATTTGGGGATTTTTTGTATAAATATCTCAGAACTGCATTATATTCGGGGGAAGAAAGGGATTGGGTGTCTATCCAACCTCGGGAAGATTTACCATTAATTTTTTCATTCGATATTTGCGCTTGCTGAAGGGATATGGTCTTCTCAGTTTCGGATGAAAGTTGAACAGAAGGGGGAAATCGGTTATTGCTGAATAAAAAATGCGAATGGAGTTTATATTTGGGCATGTTAAAGATTTGCATCTTCAACCGTTCCAAATTGGTTAGGATTTCAATGAAATTACTTGCGATCTCCTTAAAGACTCTTAAATCTTCTTGAAATTGTGAAACCCCCCCAGCATCCTTTCGCTCCAGCTCAGATATTGTGGGAAGGGAGGAGTTAAGGGAGGAAAGAAGGGAAGATTCAACAAAATGGTTCAAGTGATGGAATAGTGTATCTCTAATTCGTGGATAGAATAATGTCAACCCCTTTTGGGGTGAGGCATAGTTTAAATATTGGTCAGAAACAAGGTGCTTGAAGGAATCACGATGGGAAAGATTCCATTGTTTTGATACTGGTGAAGTTGGGATCCAAGAATCAAGTTTTTCTATTACTCTGCGTTGAATTTTTTTGATAGAATTGATATGCTTTCCTCGAAAATTGGAAATCTCTTCAGAAGAAAGATGATGAAAGTCAAATCGGAGTATCAATTGTTTGGAATCCTCTCGGAATTCCACAAATTCGGTTCCAGATACTGGGAAAAAAAACTTCTTTGATGCCTTTTTTCCCGATTGACGGGGCTCATTTGAATGAAGTAGAAAGAAAACTGTATATTCCCCAAAGCGAAAGACCCAATTTTTTTTGTATTTACCGGTACGGTGGATATTGTAATCGGAATTCAACCATTGTTCCACAATATGGGCTTCTGATATTGGTTTTCGATCTATCGGAGTATCCTTTGGGACATCTTTCGGAGAGGAAATACCCTTTGATTGATTTATGACACTTCCCATCTGATGCGGCTGATAAATTTCCTCGAATAATGAAGCAATCCACTGATCTCGAAGAAATAAAACTTGATCATTCGTTTCTTTCGCATCTGATGGTATCAATGCTTGTTGTAAATCCCTAAAAACCGCAGACTTTATGTGGAGGGACATCAGAATGTCTTCTATTGTGAATTCGGGCAAATGATCATCAAGAATTCGTGTGAGGAATGTATCGAGCGATGAATTCCCATCAATGGATGAATTTTCATCAGAAGATGAGTTTTCACGAGACGGGATATGCATATATTTCACACATTTATTCACACATTAAAAGCTTTCTTTTCCTAGGGATTTAAAGAGCATGGGGTGTTTATTCCATATAATTATGAAATTGGCGATCTTTTCCGATATTCACTACCCAAATTCAATTACCCGCCAAACAGCCTTGGCAAAGCGGGTAAAATATCGGGCCTCTTTCTATGAGTCACTGGAACCAGAAATACGAAAACTGGATCCAAAGGAGATAGTGGCTTTCATAATTAATGGTGATTTAGCGTGGGATTTCAGCTATCTTGCTCCGCTTCCAATAATCCCCCAGGATTGGAATCTGTACAATTCTCACATTTATCAGCTGATGGCTATACGTGGATGGTTACATCCGGATATTCCATTTGTGCTCGTTCAGGGAAACCACGAGTTTTGGATGAACACATCGATTTTTGCCACAGACGGCCTCGCTACCTTAAATATTCCGGCTTATCGGCAATTGTTGAAGGACCACTACCGTCTCAATTCCAACCAGATTGAAACTATTGTAGAAAAATTGGAAAATTCCTTGGGGATTGACATTTCCCCGATGGATGTCATTCCAATGGGAAAAAACATGCACTTTCTCCAAGATTCCGGGATAAAGGTGCATGATATATACTTTTATGGAATGGGAGCAATGCGAGAGGACCTATCTCTGAAGGACGAAGGAACCGATTACGATGAAAGTATTCTTAAATTCCATACCGCTACGCTCCAAGCTCTTAAAATAGAAAAACCAAAAGCGATTTATCTCTTTTCCCATGTCCCTCCTTTAAATCCACGCGGTTTCATCAATTCCCTTAAAAATCCCCACTTTTCAGTAAATAAAGTCTTTTGGGGCCATGTCCATGGAGTTTCACCCAGATATGTTCGATACATGGAAAAGCAAGGCCCTTTTCTCTGCACATTGCCGGAAATAAATAAGTTTTCGATGCTTTTCTTTGATATGAATAATGCCCATTAATGCAAACCAATACACACAAATTTTCTCTAATAAACACCAATACCAACCGATACAAACCAATACCCACTAATTCTCCCTTATCCCTAGCATTAATATCGACGTTTTAAAATTCTCGTGAAAAAGGTCTTTAGTATGCCCGATATATATTCTATGCTATTCTTCGGAAAAAAGTGCGATCTCCCCACCTTGATACGAAAAGTGCCAGAGGTACATTCTGCATTTTTGAAAACATCCCAGGCACCAGAGGAACCACTCGAAATTCAAGCGCTCACTTGGATGGGTGCCACTTCCGATTCCCAACAATATATTCATGTTACATCTCTTACCCGCCCCCGATTGCGTCATTCACACCAATCACACCAATCACACCGATTTTCCAAATATATTCCCTGGTTAAACCAAGATCCATTACGTTTGAAGGTTCAAATAATTACAGGTCTGGATGAAACAATTGGAATTTTCTTTGGAATTCCTATTGCCCAGTGCAATTTAGAAGAATCTTGGAAATACACATCTTTGGATCTTCCCACTTGGTGGACGCGCCGAAAAATTCGCCGATTTTTTTCCCGATGGAATCTTGGCAGACCCGAATATTATTTGCTTGAGGTAATGGAGTAATGAAGTAAATCGTCATCTTAAACATTTAACCATCATCAATCATTTACAACAAATGATATCGATCAAATTAAGGAAATCTCGGAAGGGAGAGAAGAGAGAGAAGAAAGAAAAGTGTAAAAAAGGTAAAAACACTCAAAATTGCAAGATAGTTCATATGTTAAATGGTTGAAATAATTTAAACGATTTAGATGAAAAGCTTCATTGCATCGATGAAATCGCGAATCTTCTTTTTTGAGTCGATTGCATCAATATCAACATTAGGCGGGCAGATTAACACCAGAATAAAATATTTCTGGAATAGGGTCACCTTCAAAAAGCCCGTGGCGGTGTCAATTCGTATCCCTTTTATGTTCGTTAGCTTGTAATCGGGTAGAACTTTTTCTATAGTAATGATAATTCTGTTAGTCGTCCCAATAAGCGAAGAGTCATCCAAAAGGGTTTTTGAAGAGCAAATTGGTAAACCTGTACGCTTCTCAATAATTAACACTGTATAAAGTCCGAGATCTTCCTTCAATTGGTTCGATAATTGGTTCAACTTCGAAGATTTCGGCATAAGGGATTCCACGATCTTCGACCAGGATTTATAAATACTAGAATCAAAGATTGACGTGGCGAAGAACACAATGTTTCGGGCCACTTCTCCAGTTTCTGGATTTTCACTGAAGTATTCAGTTAAGGATTTAAATTTCTCTGTAATTTTCTGGAAACGGTCCATTTTATGAATAAAACAAAATATGTTGGGCTGATTGCGGGGAAGAAACTCAGGACGGTGCCCTAATTCTCCTATTTTGGCGATTGCTTGATGGAGTTGGGCACGTATTTGTTCGTAGCTCTCTACGTCGAAGGCATCTACTATAAAAATTAGCATGGCTCCGTTTTGGAAAAAGTCATCTTCTGGAAAGAAATCTCCCGTTTCCCACACTTCAAGCTGTTGTCCCCGATTATGCTTCGAGACCGAGGCATAATTTATTTGATGCTTTTCAATTTGACGGGTGGGGCTCATATTTAGAATTTCCGAAGCGACCTTGTTTTCAAATATCATATTATAGATCGAACTCTTCCCTGAACCCCCCGTGAGCAGAATTTTCACGGATTCCATAGGAACATTCATCTTTTGGTAACTTTTGGTATAAGATTTTTGCCTTTGGAGATTTTCCTCCTGTTGTCGTTGTTGTTCTTGCTGTAATTCCACGTAAAGTGCTTCCAACTCTTGAAGGACAATCTCAAACCTGTTTCGGGGAATAAAAACCTGATTTTCCTCGAGTATATCGTTCAAATCGAATTCGACCTCACTGAAATCCATCACATTGGCGCGGTATTCCACCGTTCCCCGCTTTTTGATTTGAAATTCAATCAAACCATCATTTAAGATTAGATCTGCTTCATAGAAGCTGCCCGGTACTTTCATTTTAATTAATTTAACATATGAGTCTAGAGGCTAAATATTGTTAGGTTTTGATTAGAATCGATTTGTTTTCCCCTACATGATTACCCCTAAGATATTTAATGATATTATATATAACTGGCAATGAACAATGTAGGGTAACAACAAAATGCTGTGATCGATCGAGGGCTCATCATGATAAAGTTGAAAATTATAGTAGCTGGAGCGGTTGGTGTTGGAAAAACGAGTTTAATCCGCCGATACATCCATAATACATTTTCAGAGGAGATCATGACGACGATAGGTGTTGATTTCATGATTAAGCGCGTTCAATATGGATACTCTGAAGTTAATCTCACGCTCTGGGACCTGGCTGGTGGAAAAAAATTTCGGAAATTTTTAGCAGGCTACTTATCCGGTTCACATGGGGCTCTCATCCTAGCGGATCTTTCAAATCACAAATCATTCATTGATTTACAAAATTGGATGGCTCTGATCACTAAAAATTCTGGTCAATTAAGTACAATGCTCATCATTTCCAAGATGGATTTGGTCGATCAGGCAAAAATTTCTGAAGATGAAATTGATCAATTCGTAGAAGAATATAAGATTGACAAAGTGTTAAAATGCTCGGCAAAAACGGGAAATAACGTAGATAATGTTTTTGAAACGATTGTTCAGATGATTATTGACAGGATTGCTAAAGAATGTCCCAGTTGCAATGAATTAATTTCCAAAGATGAAAAGTTCTGTAAATATTGCGGGAAGAAGCAAGAAAAATAACGAGTGAACTTGCCTTCTCTGAGAATAAAGTTATAATTGTTCCTGAGGTGTCCATTGTGACTTTAGTACACTCCTTTTTATTGGATTGGGTTCTGATTTTTGTTAGGTTTTGAATCTTTGGTTTGATTTTAAATTTTGATTATGGTTTTGGTTTGATTTGGTTCTGATCTCCCCATGAAGATATTTAAAGAACTTATATATAGATAGTATTGACCATTATAGAATAACATCGAAAATGTCGTGATCGATCGAGGGGCTCAACATGATAAAATTGAAGATTGCGGTTGCAGGCGCAAAAAATGTAGGTAAGACTTCACTGATACGCCGATATGTAAGCAATACATTCATGGAAGAAACCATAGGAACAATCGGCGTGGATTTCATGATTAAGCGCTTGAAATATAAAAATAAAGATGTGAGCTTGACTTTGTGGGATTTTGCCGGGGAAGCATTATTCCGGAGCCTATTCTCTGGATATATTTCCGGTGCCAGCGGAGCCTTGATTTTGTGTGATATCGCAAATCACGCTTCCTTCTTGGAACTCCACGATTGGATGGAATTGATCGGGGATCCCGCCGGAAAAATTAGTAAACTGTTGATCATATCCAAGATTGATTTGCTCGATCAGGCCGAAATATCCGAAGAGGAAATTGATCAGTTTGTCAATCAATACAAGATCGACTGTGTGTTGCGTTGCTCGGCGAAAACTGGAGAAAATGTAGAGAAAGTGTTTGATACACTCACGCAGATTATTATTGATGGAACTTTGAGGGAGTGTCCCCTTTGCCATGAAATGATCTCAGATGATTCCGATTTTTGTCCCTTTTGTGAACAAAATAAAGACAATTAAACAGGATTCAGTATTTCTCCATAGTATATTCCATCGTACTACTCAAATTCTTTATTTCATCTCCCATTTCTCTTTGTGAAAGGTCGTCTCCTTTTCAATGAAGCTAAAAATGGTGAAAAAACCATATGTTTTTTATTTTTCCATATGGGTCCATTTAGTGCCTTAAACATCTCTGGGATTAGATTAAAGAACGTTACAACCCCTTAACTCTCCTAAGAGTGAAAATTCAACGTTTAAACCGATGTCAGGATATTTGGGGTTTTGGGGTTAGATATCTTGATCTATTATTGAAAAACGTGAATTGAGAAATATACTCTAGGAGAACAAAAAAAAATGCTATTATTAGCCGAAGAATTAATTCTGGTCAGTATTCATCCAGAACATGGGGGAGAAGTTTTTTATAACGCGTGGAAGAGAGCTAAATCAGGAATAGCCGGTGCATTTCTTATGGATCTGGCGTTGATTAAACGTATCTTTTGCCGCCATGGTAAAATCATCTTATTGTCCCCCAAACGAACAGGAAATGCAATCTTGGATCGAATTCTTGGAAATATCCAACGCTCATCGTCACAAAAATCCATCGATTTTTGGGTGTCAGAGATCCAAGATGAAATAGGCTGGTTTATGGGAAAACTGCTGGAGAATTTTGAGAACCGTGGCATAATTCGAAAGGAGACACGAAAACATAAGTTTGGAATCAAGATGCACTATCCGATACAAAAACCTGCGCTTCGTACCGATATTATGGAAAGGATGCGTTTATTTTATGTGGATAATGGAACAATTGAGGATTATCGCACATATACCTTGTTGTATCTATTGCAATCATGCGATCTGTGTCATGTGCTGCGGGATTATACTCGAAATTACAATCGAGCACAGGTGTTTGCCCTAATCGATCAAGAGACACGCTCCAACAAACAATATGTCAAGGAGATGCTCTGTTGTATAAATTCGTTTATTACAAAAAGACCGATTATTTCAATTTCAGTGTAGTTTTTTTTCTATAAATTTTTTCCACCTGAATTTTCAAAAGATATTGTGAAAATTATTTAATGTGTTAGGGATAAATGTTGTTCATGAACGACAACTATAAATTTTGGATTTTGACCATTGATTCCGATGGAATTGCGACCTTGAAATTGAATAATATTCCCAAAATGAATGCTTTTAATGCCGAATTGTCCCATGAATTAGGAGATATCCTCACAAATTTAAAAAAACACCCCTCAATTCGATTATTGATTTTAACCAGTGCATCGGATAAGTTTTTTTCCGCAGGGGCTGACATGGACTGGTTTATGGAAATTAATGGTCCTGATGCAGAAGAAGTTTCTTTCAAGTCCCACAATGTCTTTGGGCAATTGGAAAAACTTCCGTTCCCAGTTATTGCAGCCATAAAAGGATTATGTCTAACCGCAGGTTTGGAATTGATAATGTGTGCCGATATGATTTATGCATCAGAAAACGCGAAGTTTGGTCAAATAGAATGCAAATATGGAATTACTCCCGGTGGTGGTGGAACTCAACGTTTAACCAGATTGGTTGGTCCACTCCATGCAAAGGAAATGATGTTCACGGGAAGAATTATATCGGCCGAAGAGGCAAAGCGGATTGGATTGGTAAATGATGTGTTTTCAGCGGAGGAATTCGATGAAAAATTGTCAAAAATCTACGATAAAATCCTTAAGAATTCCCAAAATGCTATTTCGGAGTGTAAAATGTTGGTTGAACAGGCCACATATACTAATCCCTCGGGATTCCATAGCGAAGAACAAGTTTTTGGAAAACGATT
>JABCSI010000272.1 GCA_018238965.1 Promethearchaeota archaeon | reverse complement strand
TATTTTAAACTTAAAAGAAGAAACTAAAACTGCTTTATCTGATATACTCCCTCCACAGTGCATCATTGGAAATCCTTTGGATATTACCGGTGATACTAATGCCGAGCGTTATTACGAGGTTGTAAAAAAACTTAAAAGTGTTGATTACATAGATATAGTACTGCTTTTATTTGGAGACCCGATTCCAAATGCTGCAGATTTCGCAAAAAAAATGAAAGAGGAAGTTTCTCAAGAAATTGTCGCATGTTATCTAGGCGGAGGCGATATTCAAGATAAAGAAGTGCTTAACTTACATCAAGCAGGCATACCTGTCTTTCCTACTCCTGAACGGGCAATGAGGGCAATTTCTGCTTTAATTAAATACAATCCTGATGAAAAAATATATGAAGCCGGTGAAATGGATTTGTTGGAAGTCATTTGACAAAGATTTTGGCAGATAAGGGGATTAAGACTACAGCATTTATTTTGAAGGGGACTGACATTAAATTATTAAAGCAATTGAAGCCCAATTTCGATTACGTGGATGTTGTGGAAGGTAATATCTTGGATTTTGATTCTTTAAAACCCCTCTTGCAAAATATCGACCTAGTTTTCCATCTGGCCGGAGCGATTAAGGGTTTTACTCAACAAGACTATGACAGAGTTAATGTTGGCGGAACTCGAAATGTGCTCCGAGCGTGTTTGGAAGTCAATCCTGATGTGAAACGAGTCGTTATTGTTTCTTCTCTTGCAGCCGCGGGGTCAGGAACGTTAAATGAGCCATCTTGTGAAGAAGATTCTCCAAGTCCCTCGATGCGTGATTATTACGGCATTTCTAAATTTAAACTCGAATGCGTTGCTCAAGCGTGCATGGAGGATTTACCGATTTCTATTGTCCGGCCGAGCCCGGTTTTTGGACCTGGTGATTTAGTATCATTAGATTTGTTCAAAGTTGTAAAAGCGGGAATTATTGCCAAAGTTTCGGGCCCCAAACGCCCCTTTAGTTTTATTGATGTGGAAGATCTTGTTAATGCGATTGTTCTTTGCGGAACTCATCCTAACGCCTTGGGACAATTGTTTAATATTGGAGCCGATTATACAGTGACCTGGGAAGATCTAATGGAGATTATAAGTGTTGCCGTCTTCAATAGAAAGCCAGGATCCCTGATAAAATTCAATTTACCCATTTTTCTGTTGAAAATTTTGGCATACGGCCTCGAAGGAATAGCAAAACTTACAAGAAATCCTGCCCCATTCATAAATAGGTCGAAAATTGAAAATGCAGTGTTCCCGGGTTCAGTATGCGGGAATCAAAAGGCAAAAAACTTACTGGGTTGGAAGCCTAAGCATGATGCGATTTCTATGGTTATGCGTGCAGGAAATTGGGCAAAGGATCATGGGATGATTTAATTGAACGAAATAGTGGAGAATCAAAGTCAAAAAACAGCATCTTCTAGGGCATTAGTTATCCTAAGTCTTATTTCCAGCAGTCTTTTCGCTATTTCGGGAATGGATTTTATTGGATATTTCATTTTTCTTTTTCTTAATCCCTCCGGAGCTGAAACTTATTCAAGAAATTTAATTAATGTTTTTCTGGGTTTTGGTGGTACCTTCCTTTCCCTTTTTGTAATTCCAGCAATATTCATAAAAAAATGGGATCATACTCCTTTTTCACATTTGGGATCCCAATTTGGAATAAAAAAGAAGTTGGGGGTATACATGGTTGTTTTGGCATTATTCTTCTTACCACTCCTCTATATTGGAAGTTCCGATATTGGCTTAATCCAAACTTACCCTCTATCCAAGGATTCCCTCCAATCATGGCAATTTTTTCTGTTCTATGAATGTTGCTATATCCTTTTGTATTATGTCCCTTACGAGTTCTTCTTTAGAGGAATTTTGCATTTTAAGTTATCAAAGTCATGGAAACTGTGGCAGACCATCCTCTATGTAACAATTCTCACGACATTACTGCATGCAACGAAACCCATCTCAGAAATAATAGGGGCAGCCATTGCAGGTATTTTATTTGGGTTAATTGCCCATAAGACTAAATCATGGTACTGGGTTTTCCTCTTGCACATTATTATCGGTATTTCAACAGATATTTTCTGTGGATTACGTTTCTTGGGAGTAATATCTTGATTTCTTTGAAGCTTTGGGTGAATAATGGTGAATAAAGCAATTAATCGGTTAAAAATCTTGATTACTGGGGCCAATGGGTTCTTAGGTTCCAATTTGACCAATTACTTGGCAAATGATAAGAACCTTGAGGTTTTTGCCATGGTCCGTCCCAATGCCCCGGTGAATTTTTTACATGAATTTGAATATGCCCCTCAGGATCCTACCAAATTAGGCACTAACTCAGACGTTGATGCAGATTCAGAAAGAAATCTCGGACAAAAACGATTCCATATTGTAGAAGCAAACATTCTGAAGGAGGTTGATATGGATAATGTGTGTAAAAACATGGATGTGATAATCCACCTTGCCGGGAAGGTTACGGATTGGGGGAAACGGGAAGATTTTATTCGCTTGAATGTCCAAGGTACGCGCAACGTTATCGCCGCTGCCTCTAAACACAAAATCAGAAAAATTATATTTCTCAGTTCCCTCACTGTCCACGATTTTACAGGACATCATTATGATACCGAGGATACACCGCGGGATATACGCCATTGTTATTACGGGGAGACTAAGCGAGATGCAGAAGATCTGATTACCGAATGGACAGATATATCCCCAGAAAATCAGTCTGCGATTGTAAGACCGGGATTTATTATTTTTGGAGAATACGACAAGCGCTCCTTTGTTCAGGCACTGGAAGGAATATTGACGCGTAAATTTGGGTATATCAACGGGGGAAAATCACTGATTTCCTATGTCTATGTAGAAAATCTGTGTTACGGCATTCAAAAATTGATATTTGCCGAGGGAATAAAGGGCGCCTATAATATTTTGGATGGCAATATGAGTTGGAAGGATTGGGTTAATTCATGGATAAAACTATCCAAAACTAAACCGCCGTGGATTAGCGTTCCCTATTTTGTGATTTTTCCCTTCGTGATTATCATAGAAGGGTTGTACCGTTTAGTTGGGAGTAAGATTTCCCCCGTTTTGAACTTTTACCGAATTCGTGTCCCCCGTCGAGATCTCGCGTATTCAAATGATAAAATGGCGGCGAAAATTGGATATCACCCTCCGTTCTCTTTGGAACAGGGGCAAATTAAGACTTTAAAATATTTTTACGAAACAACAAGAGAAAAAAATTGATCTGAAGGAAAAGTTTATTCCTCAGAAGGGGTATCTTCCACGATTTCGGCGTCTTGTACTTTTTCTTTTTCTTCATCGTGGTCGTGATCATGGTCATGATCGTGGTCGTGTTCTTGGGGTACCGGCGATGGAGTTCGCTTGAATACTTCAGTGAATTTAACCACTTCGATATCCTTAAAGTGTTCCTGAATGTCCATGCTTGTTCCCATTTTAAAATAGATCCCACCCTGCTGTTGGGCCAATTGGAACATCAACATTTGAGGAATTTCGATTTCCAAGGTCTGAGTTTTCTTATCCATAGTCAAAATAAACTCGTCCTTCATTGATTGCATTCCTCCGAGTCGGCGAACCAAGAGGGTTTTGACTTGATTTTCGAATCCTTCAATTTTATCGGTGACTTTGATGGTGTACTCAACCTTCTTTCCGGCCAAGGGATGATTGAAATCGACAATTAGGCGTCCTTGATTAGCCCGAAGAACTGTTCCGCTGCGACCTTTCTTATCACGATAGGTGGCACCTGGGTAAGGTTTCTCTCCATCCATGTCTTTAATGAATTGACGGGCATTGACTTTTTCGATTTTCTTTCCTTCACGGATGCCAAAAGCATCAGCTGGTTCGAGTTTAATAACTTTTTCTTGGAAAAACTTTAATTTACCATCCGCAACAATTGCTTCATCGATGTTATCCGTCAAAAATCCTTTTTCTCCGAGAATTGCGAGCTCAGGAACATATTGTTCGGCTTTCTTAGGATCATAATTCGGGAGTAATTTAGCATCTTCTGGATTGCTAGCTTGGAAAACGATGTTCCGTTTTTCTTCTTCCTCAATAGTCTTGCCCATAATATCTACAAATACCCAGTCGCCCTTCTTTACTTTGGTCTTACCGAGTTTCTTCTGCAGCGCATCTTGAGCGGCTTTGGCTTCTTTCTCTTCGTCGGTTTCTACATCTACGTCGACAATTGTTTCTTCTTTTTCTGCCATGGTAAATCTCACCTATAGAATATCTTGACCACAAAGTGTGGTGCGTATGATCCATAGTGTAGCAAAGCATTTTTAATTAATGAAAATATGTAAAAGGATGTAATTCGTATGCGATAATATGCGATGTAGATTCAACCCTATATACAAAGAGAAGAAATGACCCATCATGCCAAAAAAAGCAAAAAAGAGTAGAAGAATCAGCATTACAGTTTCAGATGATGAATTGTATCAATGGGAGGCTGCAAATTATGGTGATAGTCTGTCTGCTTTTATCCGTAAGGCGGTTAATGAATATATCAAAATCCAGGAACCACAAAGAGAACGGTCCATCTTCGATGCATTTTTGGACCAACAAACTGGAATCAGGGACATTAAAGCGAGTTTGACCCATATTGAAAATGATCTATTTGATATAACGGCAAGCTTGGCACGAAAAAATATTTTACCCGAAACGGAGGAAAAAATCATAGATGCACGTATCCTAGAATTTATCAATGGAAGACTCGGTGAATATGAAAAAAATCCTCCAAAATAGAATATAAAAGAGATTTACCATGTTATAAAGGTGGGATATTCTCAGGGGAATCATCATGGATACCCTCATGGTCTGGACGCTTGGCAAGACAAAATTCAACGGGACAAATCGGAATTTGCCATTGATCAGGGCATCCATCACAAACATTACGCATACTGAAATAGTGATACAACAATATCGGCCCCATAATAATAGTAAAAATAAAACTTGTATTCAGTAACTTAACACCAACTCCTCCGGGTGATTGAACAAAGGAATAAACCATAAGCATCCCACCCGTAACACCCATACCGAATTTTTGTGCAATTTTTAGAGGTTTCCAACGAGTCCAATGAAACACACTCATGAGAAAAAAAAGAACTAAACCTACCGCCCCAGTTAGTAACAAAGAGGTCATTTTCAACCAATTTTGCTGAATCGCTAATACTCCAAACAAGATCCCAAACAATCCTGCAGGATATCCAATGTAACATCCGATACAAAACAATTTTTGTCCGATTTGAAAGGTATGATCCTTAAAATGAATGCACGGAGGATGATGGGAAAAGAATGCAACCCATTTCGGAGAAATATTTGCTAAGGGAATATCGGTATGCATTACATTCTATTAAAGCATGGGTGGATTTTTAAATCACCGTCACTAAAAGTCAAATAAAACTTGGACATTTCTTGACTTAACTAAACCTAGACCCTCTATAGTTATAAATATTGAAATCCCTAATTAGAGTTTAATTAGATTTTCTTCATCTTGGACCCATACCCCTCTTAACTATAACAGCTAATTAGTTGAATCCTGTTATAGGGGTGAATCATTCACCTTAAAAATTAGATTCAACACCACAATTGAAGAGAACCAACAACAAATAGCCGATGATTTCATAATCTTTATTGCTAAAAGGAATAATTTCGACAGAGATTTGAGATTATATATCGAATAATAAGCCCTCGCGCGTAGGAGGGCTTTGACAAAGGAGATCAGAAGTGATGTCCAAGTTTGTCCTAAATAATACTATGCGTAAGGATTTTTAAAGTC
>JABCSI010000271.1 GCA_018238965.1 Promethearchaeota archaeon | reverse complement strand
CTGCTTCTCGCATAAGGTCGAGTAATTCAGCGTCCTTTGCAATGTCAACTCGGACTTGAGTGCTCCAACTAAAAGTTCCCCCAAATGCTTCTTTATTATTTATCATTGCCCGTAAGAGATGTTTAGTTCGTCGTTTATTGGCAGAAAAATTATCGTCATAGAAGAAAATAATATGCTCTTTGGGATTATATTGTTTCATCTCCTCGATGACACTTTCAACAGACCGATATCTGAATTTTTTGCCGAACATAGCAGTCACGGAGCAAAATTTGCAGTCAAACGGACATCCTCGAGAAGTTTGAAACGGAATTGTGGGCTTAAGCGAGATCCCATTCATTTTAACACCCCCGGTTTCCAATAGGTTATAATCGGGAAAGGGTAAGGCATCTAAATCCTCAATAGGCCGAGGTAGATCATTCATCCTAATTGTGTTATTTTCTTTCCAAGCCAATCCTTGTACCAGATCCAACTCCCGCTCGCCATTCAATGCTTCCACAAGTTCAGGGAGAGGAATCTCCCCCTCTCCTCGAATCACGAAATCAGCATACTCCAAAGCTTCCTCCGGGATTGCCGAAACATGGGGACCTCCAATGACCACAGGCGTATGTTGAGATTGATAATATTGCGCTATTTTAAATGCTGTAGGCGCCGTAGTGGTAATGGTAGAGATGCACACCAAATCGGCAGAAATTTTTTTGGCGAGAAATTCATCGGTCTTCAAGTAATAGGCCTTGCATTCATACCCTAAATTTTTCATTATGGTGGCGAGCAAGACATTCCCAATGCGTGGAAGTTCAAATTTCGAATAGATATGGAGTTTTTCAGTCTTGGGTTCGACAAAGATTATTTTGTGAATCTTGTGAATCTTGTGAATCTTGTGAATCGCTTTCCGTTCTGCCAGTTGGGGATGATCGTTCCTAAAATCATCTGATGGTTCGATAAAGTCTTGTGACATAATATTTCCCTCGATAAGCGGGGCAAAGGATTTTTTTTACATGGATGGGAAAACTCTGGAAAAAAATGGCTCGTAAGCGAAGTTTCCCGTTCGTACCAGAGCATAAGAAAACCTTCTTAATATTGTCATATCTATCTACCTATTTAAACGTTTTGTTGTTTCTACATACCACTTTTTTTATGATTATCTTTGCCACTTTTTTTTCTTCCTTCTCCATCCACCTCACCCATCATCCCTTATCTTCACCCATTCTCACCAAATCCCCTTTTCCTCCCTTTTTAACCTGTAAATAACTTTTCAATCATTTTCTGAGAGATTTTATATCTCGACTTTCTAAACTAAAATTTTTATTCCCGACAGCATTTAATTTAAGTAACAATGTCAACAGAACATCAACGCCAACGTAATCGTCTACGTTTGATGGCGCTTTTTATCATCTACCCAATCTACAGATGTATCAGTGGTATTCTCGAACAAAATTGGGCATTGGCCATTGTAATGGGATTTATGAGCCTTTTATATGGGGGAGTCCTTATCTACTTCTATATCCGAAAAAACCCCCGAGTGCGCGTTTAGCCTCTTTTCCAATTCCTATTATGTTCATCCTAAAATTTTTTCAGATTCCTAAAACATCCCACACATCAACAAAACCGATCAACTTTCGGTAACTCGTGTTGAGGCGGTTTTTGAAGCAATGGGCGAAATTTCTCGCTGTACCTACCCAGATTGCACAATGAAGACAGTTGGATGAAAAAATTGCTCTAAATCGCAAAAATCGGTTCACAACCACTTTTTCCCATTTTTCCCGCGGGGGTGTTTGAGCCAAGATTTTCCCACATCGGCCGATCCTCGCCAGCTTTTTGTCGATACCCTTGGGAACATTTAAATACTCAAAGAGCCATTTAACATGTAGAACAAAAGGTTTTGAAACCAATTGTGCCCGGTTAGGGAGACTTTATCTCAAACTTATTCTTTAATAGGTGATTTCCGACCCCAGATTTATCTTTTCTCTCTTAATTGCCATGCACTGAACTATTTTTGTCGCTTTGCTTCCCCAAAATAACAATATATTTAAATGGGTAGGCTCAGTAATCTAATTAAGAATCGGTTTGTACTTGCACTTGCGATTCGCATTTTTCAATACTAAAATTGGAGTTAAAATATATGCCTAAATATGACACTAAATACGTCCGCGTTTCCAAAGTGAAGGAATTATTTGTAGAAGAAGACAAAAAAATCCGAATTGCCGGAGATGCTAAGGACCTGGTCCACGAATATTTGGACAAAGCCGTTGCGGCCGCCGCTAAGGAATTGATCGACAAACTTCCTCGAAAGAGCAAGGGATCCTCCAAAGGCGAATTGAAACGAATTACCATCCAGAAAGACGATTTTAATTAAACAAATCTTCTCAATGATGGCTTGAACCAATTTTTTCATCATTTTTTCCTATTTCCCTATTTCCTATAATCTTCTTCTATATCCCTAAGCTATTCTATAATCACCTTAGGCATGTGAAATCATGATCTCACGAGCACTCCTGGAAAAAATTCGATTTCTACTTGGGATCAAACAAGGGGAATCGGATACATTTATTCGAGATCACGTGTAGATAATACTAGAGATTTATTCATGGCGCTGAATGGTATGGAAAAATGGCCCGACCCCCACGTAGGTTCCCTCAATTGTTTTATTAACGAGTTATTAAATCGGGGTTTTGTGAAAAAAGCGCCCCCACTATCACTCCCCACCTCGGAATCTTCCCCTGACGAAAAAGGACGTTGGTTGATTGTAAACAATGCCATATTGGGTTATACCCTCCGAGATTGCTCCTTTCTCAACATTTCTCCGGCGATTATTTGTCAACCAAGAACCATTCCCCAATTACAGGATATTGTCACCGTCGCTCATCAAGAACGCATCCCATTAACTTTTGCGGGAGGAAAAACAGGATTGAGCGGAGGATTTGCCACCCCCTATGTATTGGTCGATCTGGAGTTTTTACAGACTCTGGATAAGCCGGTCACCTATGACATGGAAAATCATTCCATTCATGTTGATCAAAATGTCCTGGTCTCGTACTTAATCCGGTATGCGGAAATGGTTTCCGAATCATCCCAATCATCCGTTTCATCCGAATCACCCGAATCACCCGAATCACACGAAACACAGTATATGTTCCCTTCACAGCCCGCCAGTGCATTAAAACTGCCAGTACGGGTGGGAGGATTGATCAGTACCAATGCCAGTGGAATCGTCGCGGGAAAATTCGGACCCATCGCTGTTTGGATTATTGATTTGCAGGTAATGACCCCGACGGGAGAAATTCGGAATGTTTCTAAATCCCAAGACCCAATTTTGATGGATAAAGTAATTGGTGGAATGGGATACTATGGTATAATTTTGAATGCGCACATTCAATTGGCTCCGGCACCCCCCTCGGAAAATTTAGCCCATATCATCTTATATGGTCAAGATTATCACGAAGTTTTTGCGGGATTACAGGAGATCCAAAACCAGGAAGTTTTCCCCCTCAACAGCGAGTTTATCATCGGGCCGGAGGGAATTCCCGGAATATTTTCAACAATTGATACTTCTATAAAGGTTACTTGGGCAATTCTGGTCAAGGATACCAAGCCCATTGTTGACACATTCAGCGCCATAATTCATTCATCCGGTTCTTCTGGTTCATCTGGTTCATCTGGTTCATCCGACCCAAATAATTCAGTTAAGAGTCGATTTCTCTCAACCGCAGAATATAAAGATTTTATGGACGAACGGGCCGCCCTCGCAATCCAAACAAAATCGAACGATCCCACTAAGGAATATATTAGATTTCCCGGTTTTGAAGATTTACTCATGCCACCAGCAACCCTGGGCCCTGTATTTGACCATATTAACCGATTGATCCCAACTTTTGGATTTCCCAGTATTTTTGTGGGCTATGGACATCTCAATTTCCGACAAGGACAAGGATTACTGCTCCATATCCGGATCCCAGTTGATATTGCCCAATATGCAGCCGATCCCGTAGGGATGCAAACCAAAATCGCGAAGGTAACTGCCGAGATGAACTATATTTTGGAACAAGAGTATCATATCCGCCCCAAGGCTGAGCACAGTACAGGAATGTTCTATTTCTGGCATCATCGAAATCAAATTCACCCAATTCTGAAAAGATCTCTGTCCGATGGAGTGGAAGGTGTGGATAATCAGGATAGTATTGGTGAAACGGATAAAATGTTTTTGTCCCCCCATCTCGTGATATTTTTACAAATTTGTGCAGATTTTCAAATTGATCCCACCCAAACATGGAATGCTAAACATTCCAAACAAGTATTGGAACGATTGATGATTGTGTATCTCTCTGGAAAATGGGATATTAAGCAAAAGATCATTTAAAGTAATAACCTTGAAAATAATTGGGTGATTGAGCCATTTTTTTCCGATTTATGTTAAAAATTGACCAAAAAGGGATCTAGGTAATAACGAAATAAAGTGAAAATTAGAAGAAAATCTATTTAAATTGAAAAATTTTAGATTTGACTACTGAATAATCGGTAATTTTCTCTGGTATTCAAGTAATTACAAATAAAAAAATTGTGATCAAAAATGCCCATTAAACTAAGAGAAGTAGCTTATACTAATCTACTCGAAAAGAATTTTGAGAAAGCGTTGAGCTTGAGGAATCGTTATTCCTTCATCAATGCCAACATTTTCCCACTCCTCTCGAAAGACGAGCAAGATCTGATGCTCGGGTTTCAAGAAGTATGTGTGAAACTGCAGAAAGAAATTGACCCCCTAGATGTCTACCCCATCACCCCAAAGCTCGGGGAACACCATATGATGCAGCGTATGAATCCCTTTGATGGATTTGATGGCTCCTGCAAGCACCAAATGCTGTTAAGCATGGCTTTGAACGGGATGGGCCCTGAGGTCGACATGGCCGTAACGGCTTCTTCTATCCTTGTCGGAAATTCTCTATTCCATAACCCAAAACGCAACGAACTCCAAGAGAAAGCCCTTCGGCAAATCTGGGACGGAACTGCAATCGGTGGAATCGGAATTACCGAGATGAATAACGGATCCGATGCCGTCAACATGAAAATGAAAGCCACAATCAATGCGGATGGAGGATTTACCTATAACGGAACGAAGATCTATACAACCAACGGTGCAGTTGCAGATTACTATAGCACCTACGGTGTTACGGATATTTCTAACCCACGTAGAACCATGATGTTGGGATTCTTCAAACGCGGGGATGAAGGGTTAAAAGCCGAGCGCTTGAATATACCAGGTGCACCCGGAGTTGGGATTGCGAAAGTTACCTATGACAATGTCACCGTGGGTGCGGATCGATTGTTAGCAGCACCAGGTGAAGGATACCGACGCCTGTTCCGTGGTTTAACTCCCGAACGTATTGCAATTATTTCCGGATCAACAGCCGGTGCTTGGCATTCGCTTGCGAGTGGTGCTATTTTCTCGCAGATTCGATATCAATTTGGAAAACCGATTTTAAAATATCAAGGAATTAGCCATACACTTACGGATCTCTACTCCAAGTTAGCTGCCTATACCGCTTTTGGGTTCCAAGTTGCTGATTTCTACGATACTAAGGTTGGAAACAAGATCCATCATGGAGAAAAGCCCAATCCGATGGACGAAGGGACAGTTGCAATTATGGCCTCCCAAGCGAAGTATCTTACCGCGAAATTTGCCCATGAATGTGCCTACGAGGTAGTACAAACGATGGGTGGTCGTGGATCTATCAGCGAACCAGGTTCACAAAACATTATCAGCCGTGGGGAGAATTTAGCCCGATTAATGGAAGTCATTGGTGGCCATCGAAACATTCAGTTG
>JABCSI010000044.1 GCA_018238965.1 Promethearchaeota archaeon | reverse complement strand
ACCGTTCAAAATATCCTTCACGTGGACGGTGAAATATGAGGGCTACTTTTAGAAAAAGCCATGACCAGAATAGGGATGAGAAAACAAGTAGAAAATATCCCAAAAATAAGTAAAAGGGCAAAATGAGGAAGAAATACATCAGGGAAATTTCGAATCTTGCCATAATTTGAATGAGGAGAAAAAACTCTGGAAATATGGATAACCATATTAGGAATATATATACTATTAGATAACGATTTGCAGCAAGAGTATTAGTTGTACCCGGTCCTGCTTTCAACCCTGTTGGAATTACACTTGACATGGCCTATTTATCATCTCCTTGAATAAATTGTTCTTGTTGTTGTTTTCCTTGTAGCTTTTGTTTTAGTTCTTGTTCTGACTTTCTTTCTCGTTCTAGTAATCGTTTTTGTTCACGTTCTTTATGCTGTTTTTTCAAGATCTTATTGTTCATGATTAATTCTTGCTGCTGTTCGGGGATTTTAAGCATCCGAATGTATCTTTTGTAGGAAATTTTTCCCACAGGTAATCCGAAATATTTAGAAAAACCCTTAACCCTTCGAAATTTTACAATTGCTGACATAGGCATAAATTCTGTATAAGGTTCTAGCTCCGATCCTGGTGGAAGAATATTGAAAGGACCAATAAC
The DNA here is from genome assembly GCA_018238965.1 of Promethearchaeota archaeon. GTDB lineage: Archaea > Asgardarchaeota > Lokiarchaeia > Sigyniarchaeales > Promethearchaeaceae > Harpocratesius. Next base: position 17,886 of record JABCSI010000044.1, on the reverse strand, counting down.
GGCGTTTTTTCCACATTTTACCGTTTTTAATGTGATCGCTCCATATTTTCCCTCAACGGCATGGCTACTTACAATTGATCCTTGGCCGATATATACATTTTCCCCCGTTTCCAAAAATTCTTGCGTAAAAAATTGATCCTCCAAGACCGTTCCTTTACCAATTTTATTTGCACCCACGAAATTAAATGCCCAAGGAACCATCCAAGGATATACGGATTTGGATACTTCCCATTTTAGTAATCTAAGAATGACACCCCGTAGATGATAATAATTGATGGCTCTTGCCTCCTTTATTCCAATTCCTTGGGCAGAAACTAATTCTGTGTGTGGGGAACGCCAATTACAAAATTTCATCATCCATCTGCTAAAAAGGACTACCAATAACAATCGGATAAAAAATGCTCCAAGGATCACCAAAGGGGTGAGAGTGGCGAGTAGCAATAGTGTCCAGTCTCCGAATACTACGGAAATATGTAAGAACTGAGTTATATTTGGAATAATCAACAGATTAAAATAATAATACACTCCTACGGCAGGAATTAAGAACGAATAGGCCCAAATTATAATAATGGTTGGAATATATCGCTCCATTTGTATCCGTGCCCTTGGGAGCGGTTTATTTGAATTCTTACGCGCACCATCTTCTCCAAAATCAATAGATGTCATAGATTGACTTGGTTGATTAGGGATAGATTTTTCGGGCATTATTTTCAGTTAGAAGTAATGTAAAAAAATTAAAAAGCCTTCCTTCCGATGAAATTACTCTGCACCGATAAAGGAAAGATCAAAGTTTCTTAGTCATCATCATCGGTACGACGTTTGTTGAATAGAGATTTCAATTCGTCCATTATACTCCCCCGAAGGGATACGGGATTGGCTGGAGCGGGTGCGGGTGCTTTACCGCCTGGTGGTGGTGGGGGGGTTCCTGGTCTGCCCGGAGGAGGTGGTGGTGCCCCAGGACTTGATGCCTTAACTCCTTGTGCTACCTTCTTTTCCAAAGATCCAATGCGTGATTCGATTTTGCCGAGTTTATTGCTAATGCCCTTTATTTGATCACTAAGTAATTGAATCTGAACATCCGTCATCTCTGGTATCTTAAGTGTGATCGTCATAATTTTTTCAACCACGTCCGCCAATCCTTCTACTCGTTCCTTAAGGGGTCCTTCCGAGTACTCGCTCATCATATTATAAAATTCTTCAGCCATTTTGCTTCACGTTCTTGTTTGGGGCTATTTCTTACCCTTTTACCGGATATTTGGGATTTTGCCAGATGGAAAAAATCATTCCCGTTATACCAAACTTCTTAATTACTAGATATTGTTGAAGTTTAAAATAATTGTGATCAAAAAAATTTTTGCTTATCCAACTTACGTTACTGAAAATCAATATAAAAAATATCGATCCAGGAACCTTGAAAAGGGAATTAAAATTCCAAAAAGCCGGTATCTCCTAGAATCTCTTCGATATCGGCTCGTTTTCTGGGTTTCTCGGTTTCTTCTTGTTCTTCGCCGAAGGGGTTGATTTCATCATCACCGTAAACGGTTTCTTCCAACTCTGCATCCTCGATCAATCCTGCTTTCAATTGCTCGAGCAAGCGCTTTTCATTTTCTTTGTATTGTTTAGAAGTATCCTTCCATCTTTCCGCGTTTTCTAAATCCTTAGGATCTCGGAATTTTTCAAATTCCTCCAAGGCTTTATCGGCATTGATTTGGGCATTGTCGGATAGAAATGAATAAACCAGGGTTAATTCGGTGTATTGTTGCTTTTCCTTTAACTTTTCTTCACGCCGGGTCAACCGCTCGTATTCTTGATCTTTGTAATAAATATCAATGAAGGATCCGAAAGCATCCACAGGCTCTGTTAATTCATTTCGGGAAACCTCCTGTTGTTCGTCACAATGGCCGCAGATAATCATCACTTTATCCTCTGCATGCTTCATATTTGCCTTCATAGTCTTATGCCCGCACTTTGGACACGTAAATATCTTCGGAACACGGCGCACCGGCCGATATACGATTTTCTTTCTTTTTCTTCTACCCATTTTCCGTCAATTCAATACAAAAATCCCTTTCCAAAAAATTTTTCCATTTGCTGATGTCATGGAAAGGAAATGGTGATCTTCCCTATTTCTTTAATTTTTCCCAATAGGCCGTGTTCAGAAAATTCGAGTTCCAGTCAAAACAAGGGCTATTCCACTTATGAAAATCTTCCGATAGCATGGTTCGTAATATTGGAGCGGGTTCTGTGCCCGATTCCTTTTTGCCTTGTATTATCAGGTCCATCATCTCCCGGATATACTTCGGATCTCCGGATCCTATCCATGGATCATGGTTTGAGAAGAGCAAATCTCCCATAAATACAATTTTTTCGGTGGGGAAATAGGCGATAATATCTTCAGTTGTATGGGCTGTGCCGATATTGATTAACTCGACAGTATGCTTCGTGCCGTGGATAATAAGTTTATCTGTGATGGTCAAGTTGGGGATTACGGCTGTTACTTCCGGGTGACGAATATTGTTATAGAATCGAAGCGTATTTTCCGCATTCAATCTTTCAGTTTCGGTTTCTGCATTTGCTAGTTGATCTCGGAATTCCTGCATCTTCGACTCAGGTAACCCGTGAATTTCCTTGATATCGGCTTCCAATTCCCTCTCCATGATATCTTGTGTAAAAGGTGCCGTCACCACCATGGGTTTGTGGTCTTTATCGGACATGAATGCCGGTAAACCAATTATATGATCCGTATGGAAATGACTGATAACGATCATGGATGCGGGTTTTCCCGTGATTTCCATGGCGGCTTGCTTCAAATCTTTTGCAGCTTCGATATTTAGGAATGTATCGAAGATTATGATCCGATCTCCAAGATCGAAGAATCCGGCATTGCTCCCGACGTTCATGTTTTCTTTTTCAATCGCTGCGTAAATATCAGGTACGACTTCATATAAGGTAAAATAGGGGGAATTATAGTTCATTTGTTTCATATTTTATCACAATTTCATATTTTGATTATATAATTTTTGCATCAAATTAACCAATCGTGGTTCAAAATACAATTTTCTGCTTGGGAGAGGTATCTCTGTGTGGTTTATAAAATAATGGACATTAGGTGATCGTATCCTTCCCATTCTCGCTGAATATATGATTCATACTAAGTTGGGTTTTGCTGAATATCCCAAAATAATCAAAAGGAATCGTAATTCGAGATTTCAAAATGAAAGTTTTTCGTGCAGTTTTGTGAATTACCAAAACCTAAGTGTTTAAAACCAAGGTTACACTATATTAATTATGATTGTGCAATAAATATGCACATCCATAATATAAAAAATTTAAAAAAACGTGAAAACTATGAATTACCCAACCTTAGATACTCCTCTCCATCATATTGAATCCAAAACCGATCTTGAAGAAATGATAAAGACTAATGAAAAAGTTGTAATTGTGTGTGGCCGTATGGGCCCAATGTGCGTTCCTGTTTACGGTATCATGGAACAGCTTGAACCGACCCACTCCGATATTAAGTTCAATGACTTCTTATTCGATAATCCTGAAGCTTCTATCATCAGAAACCTTCCCGAAGCAAGCAGATTCCGAGGATTACCATTTACCATCTACTATCGCAACGGAAAAGTAGTTAAGGCTACATCAAGCCTTCAACAACCCAGTGCTGTTAAACAAATCATCTCCAAAGTTTTTGCATAAATCGGAAATCGGAAATTGATTTACTCTAATTTTTTTTTTCCATTCCATTCTACCTTATTTAAATTCGTGCAATTCTCTTCAAATATCCCTATTCTTAAAAATTACAATCCTAAGTGAAAATAAATGACAACCCATGACATAATCATTATCGGCGCCGGACCTGCTGGTCTTAGCGCCGCACTCTATGCTTCTCGCGCCAAACAACATGTGTTGGTGATTGACAAAAGTACCGCAGGTGGTCAAGTTAAAACAACTCATCAGGTGGCAAACTATCCCGGATACATCGATCCTATCCCAGGTTATAAATTAGCCAGCAATATGCATAAGCAAGCAGCTGCATACGGTGCTGAATTTAAATTTATCACCGACATCAAAGCCCTGCATCTTACAGGACTAGAGAAATCAGTGGAACTCGTCTCTGGCGAGGTCTATACGGCACCCTACCTCATTATTGCCACAGGCCGATCTCCCCGTTTATTGGGGCTCCCTGGTGAACAGGAACTGGCTGGTAATGGCATCTCCTATTGTGCAACATGCGATGGCGATTTCTATAAAGACAAAGATGTGTTCGTAATCGGCGGCGGAAACTCTGCAATGGAAGAATCCCTGTTATTGCTGCAACATGTCAAATCTATCACAGTGATCCATCAGTTTGATGAACTTCAAGCCGAAAAGGTAACTGCCGACAAGGTGAAAGCCCATGAAAATGTGGAATTTCTGTATTCACACGAACCCAGAAGCTTTGAATTTGTGGGCGAAAAGGTGCAAGTGGAAATCGAGAATCTTAAAACCCATGAGCGCTTTACGATGGAAAAAGATGGTGTATTCATTTTCGTAGGGATGATCCCCAATAACGACGTATTGAAGGATACCGGTATTGAACTGAATCCCTATGGCTACATTACTACGAATGAGCAAACCATGGAGACAAAACTGTCAGGTGTATATGCAGCCGGTGATATTCGGGATAAAATGCAGTGGCAGATTACGACCGCAACATCGGATGGCACTATTGCAGCCTTAGCCATTAATAAAGCTCACTAGAATGATTTTATATCTGGAACAATGTCATTCATTTTTTAATCCTATTTTAATCCCATTTAATCAGAAATCTAAAAGCAAATATATTTTTATATTTGTGGTTACTAATATTTTTATATGTCTGTAGTTAAAATATATAATAAAAATCGGTTGGATAAGTTGGTTGCAAGATTAACATTGCGCTTAGGAAGAAAACCTACTCAACAAGAAGTTGTTGATCTCTGTATTGTAATAGGAGAAGATCATTTTGAAACTCTTATTAGCCATTTACACCCAGTTCCGATTTTTGATGAAGAAAAACTAAAGAAAATACAAAATGTTAGCAAAGAACTTATGGATGTACCTTGGGATTTAGAAGAAGACAATCAAAGAAAACTTCTGAATGATTCAGATATCGATATTTATTTAGTTTAATAAATGTGGAGTATAACAAAATGGCTATCTTTTTGGATTCTGGATTTTATACGGGATTGATTCATTTAAAAGATCCTAATTTTGATCGCGCCCAAGAATTATTATTGGAAATACAGACAGGAAAACTAGGTCAAATTTATTCATCAAGGTTGATTATGGCTGAAACCGCAACAATTGTCGCAGTTAGAACTCATAAAAACCCAAAAGCATTAGAAAGAGCTAGAGATTTTTTCATTGGAGACCTTCAGATTGCCACCATACTGTCCTTAACTGAAGCCACAGAAAAAAAAGCTTGGGATATATTCATTAAAGCAAATTCAGAAAAAAAATCACCCAAAAGAAGTAAGATTCTAAGTTTTGTTGACTGTTCAAATATTATCCTCTGCAAAGAGCATGGAATTAATAATATCCTCGCTTTTGATGGTGATTTTCATGGTTGGTTGGATGTAACATCTTAACTAATTTTTACTTTCTAACAAAAGTATAAAAGTATAAAAAGTAGAAATTTCTAATTATTAATATGGCTAACGTGAAACTAACTGAGAAGAAATTGTTGGAAAAAATTCAAGCAAAATTAGTTTTATTAAGGGGAAAAAAGATTAGCCAGCAAGAAATATTAGATCGCTGCATAATATTTTCCAATCACAATTTTGAACAATTTATAAGCGAGGAATTCGATTCTCCAAAAATTACTAAGGATTTAATCGAGAAAGTTGTTTCCAATACTTTCAAATCAGGGTATCATTTTCCAGAAAAATCTGATGACGAATTAATTTATGGGATTTAATACTTAGAATTTAAACCAAGGGCGATAATGTATGGGGATACTTCTAGATACGGGATTTATATATGCACTGAAGGATGAAAACGATTCATTTCATTTACAAGCAGTTGATTTATTTAAATCAATGAATTGGGATGAACTTTCACCTGTTATTACAAATAATTTAGTAGTAAACGAAGTTTTTACCTTAGCGGTTTATCGATCTTTGGGTAATCAAAACGTTTTGGATTCTTTAAGAAATCTTTTTTGGGGAACAGAAAAATTCTTTCGTATATTAGAAGTTCCATTTGAAAGTTATGAGGAAATTTCAAGGATTTTAAGTAAATATCTTTCTTCTAAAAAATTGCTGAGTTTTGTCGATGCATCACTGATTTTTTCTGCAAAAATCTTAAAATATAATCAGATAATTTCGTTTGATTCTCATTTTGATGGAATTTTATCTCGAAGGCCATAACATTAAGAAAGAATGAAATGAAAAAAATTGTGAATATTTCATATAAATTTCGCTTTACGCTAAGGATGAGCCACAATAGGGACAATATTTAGCGACTTCGTTCTCAGGAATTTGCGTTCCACATTGGTTACAGAATTTCTTTGATCCCATTTCTTCTTGGGGTGCGGGAATAGGTGCTTCGGGAGAGACATGCGCGGCGGGTGTGAAATGTTTCACATCTGGCATGGCTGCCAATTGCATTTCGCCCGTTTGCGAGGAAAATGTTCCCCGGAGTTTGCCGGATCCTTTCAGATCCATTATAATCGCTTTAATATCCTTGCGAGAGATTCCTGTTTCAATTTCGATTTCTTCCACAGTAACATTGGGTTTTTTATTAAATTCGGCGAGTACAATATTGCGTAATTTACCCCTATTCGTAAGGGCATAATATTGTCCAGAAAAGATTGATATGCCAATAAACAACCATAAAAATCCAATCCAAGATCCCACTCGCAAATTATTAATTCCCCAATAGATAAAAGCGCCTGCAATCACGAGAGTGCAATAAGAAACGCCGTCTGTATATTGATTTTTTTCGTATTTCATGTGAGTATCCATCCAAATTAGTGTTGAAATATGGGTAATGTGACTTTATCGGTACCGGATTAAAAAACAATGGGATGCCGATTTTTTTTTGAGATTTCGTTCCTACTGATCATACAAGAAAATACTCCAAAAATCGAAAAATTGAGAAACTCTTATTTCATTTTTGTCAAGGTTCTATTTACTTTCAAGTATTGGAACAGAAGGGAAAGGAAAAAAACAGATTCAGTCGACAATCTTGAAATGATTAAAGAATATCACTTTGGCTGACAGTCACGTTGATATCTTGGTTGATGTCAATTGCAAATCCAAAAGCATGCACAGTAGTTATGCGGATCGTAGCAACCTTGGAGTTTCCCATGATGATAAGATCGTATAACAAAATAAATTGATCTTCATCAATATCATCCAATAACGTGTCAATTATCATCGTGGATGGTGTTTGGGTTGCCGCAAATGAAGATGTTTGGCCTTCTCCAGAATAGACACCGTCGAAATATATTTCAAAGAGCGCATATTCGATTTCAACAGCTATACTTGTTGGATTAGAAATGCTGGCATGAATCTCTAAATCTACATCCATTGATTGATCGAAAAGATTAATGCTATAGTCGGTAATGTAAATATCATCAATGTCCACTTCGATTTGGCTTACTGCTTGATAATAAAGACCGCCAAAAATACCTCCTCCTCCGAGGACACAAATAATCACCCCAATAGTGATGAAAATTCCAACTTTTTTTGACATATATGCATAATCATTTTATATCTAAATAATTCGATTATTTATTTTTGAAATTTAGAGAATTCCATTACTTTTATTCTAAATCTAAAAGAATTCTATTGCTTCTATGTTATAATTCCTCAGAATGGCGCATGAAACAGATACTTTTTTACTTCAAATTGTCCATTCTAGATTGTGAATCCCATTAAAAAGGAAATTGTATGGTTTTTTGGTGTTTTAATTGCATTTATCCTGTTGTTGGTTTTAGTTGGATTTCCAAAAATCTTGGAATTCTCGATTCTGATTGCTACCTTCATTTTCACGTGGGTGATACTCAGTATTTCTTATAAAAAAGGCATTTTGGGAAATAATGATACCAAATCCCTTAGAAAAGAACTAATTTGGTTTGTTGTATTACTAACAATTTTCCTAAGCCTCTTATTGCTTCTCGGAAGTCCCACCTATACAGATCTCGCTTTGATGGCTTTGGTATTCACAGCTATTTGGATATTCAGGAGTTTTCTTTTTAAATATCTGGCATCCCGCAAAAATTAACCAAATATTATCCAATTTTAGATATTGTTTTATATTGCATACCTTGTTATTATCCCATACCTTGATCTTCGTAGGAGAGAACTTCGCTTACAATGTCAACATCTCTTTCACCTCAGTCTTCAGAAAAATCCCCACAAGCCGAAATTTTGATGGAATTACAGCACATCACCAAGCAATTCGGAGATTTTTTTGCCCTCAATGACGTAAATTTTACCCTGAAAAAAGGAGAAATCCTCGGCTATATTGGGCCGAATGGTGCTGGAAAAACCACAACAATGAAAATTATAGTGGGACTCATCCGTCAATTTGATGGAACCATCTTTCTCAATGGTCGACCCCTTTCCAAGACCCAAAACGAAATTCATAAATTTTTGGGTTATCTACCACAGGAAGTTGGCTTTCAGACTTGGCGCACTGTAAACCACTTACTGGATACCTTTGGCCGACTATCGAGCTACGATCCACATGAACTTCCGAAAAGAATTGATGAAGTTTTACAAATTGTGGGGCTGCTCGATGTTAAAAATAAGAAAATCGTGCATTTATCAGGAGGAATGCGACAAAAATTACGCCTTGCCCAGGCGTTATTGCATAAGCCTACCTTTTTGGTTCTTGACGAACCCATGACCGGCTTAGATCCGAGCAGTCGATATCAAATGAAGAAAATTATCCGAAATTTGGCCCAACAGGGAATAACAATCTTTCTTTCGAGCCACATTCTTAGTGATGTCCAAGATATTGCCGATAGGATTGCAATCATAAATCATGGTAAAATTCTGAATATTGGAACCCCGCAAGAATTGCAGGCAAAATTCAACATTGGGCATGAGGTGGAGGTTGTTTTAGCCGAAAATCAACCGAAATTCTCAAATCTTTCAGAAATTCCCTATGTCACTGAAATCGACCAAAAAAGTGCCTATAGACTGGTCCTTACTCTTGAATCAGGGGTTCAACTCGATGTGGCACTGAAAGCAATCTTACAACATTTGGTGGAACGCAAATTGGCAATCAGAAATTTCAATCTCCTTCAGCCTTCGCTGGAAGATGTGTATTTGCGTTATGTAGAGGAGGATATATAAAATGGGCTCCAACCTAGGCTTGCTAATCAAGGATGAGTTTAAGGGATTCTATAAAAGCAGAGTAATGCTGGTTTTATGGATAGGAATGCCTCTAATAAGTCTTCTGATTCATTCATTGCAACCGGATACCGAAGGCATACCTGTTACTATTTTCGTAGGATTAATGGTTTCATCTTTGAGCGGAACTTTAGCATCTGTGATGTTGAGCACGACTATAGTTTCAGAAAAAGATCGTCACGTGTACGATTTGTTTCTGATCAGGCCGGTAAAACCTAGGAATTTGATGTTTGCCAAATTAATTTCAGTTTACATATGTATAATGATTGCTACGATTCTCAGTATTTTGTTGGGAATTCTACTGGATGTTATTAACTCTGATACTCCTATTGATTTCCTAATGGAGGGTGTCTGGGATTCTTTGGCAATTAGTATGGCAGCTATGGCAATTTCCTGCTCTATATCGGTTTTAATTGGAATCTTGGCGAATTCAACGATGGTGGCGGCAATTTTGGCAATATATATTGGAAATCAGTTAAGTTTGCTTGCAGTTTTGCCCGGTATTTTCTTCGAAAGTATTGACACTATTTCATATGCCCTCGTTGTTGGCTTTGTATTAACGATCTTGGTTAATGCAGTAACCATTCTGGTTCTTCGACGTAAAACATTATAGAATTTCTAAATTACTATATGCTATCTGATTTAATTAGATTTTTTTTAACAATTTTCACTTTTTTCCTATTCGCCTATTCATCCTTCGGACAACCTTTTAGAAAAACTATTAAATTTCCACTCCGAAGATTAATAATAATATCTCCCAAATATAACATAAGAAGAACCAAATCAATTAAATCTGTGAAAAAAATCATCTAGAAAAAAGATCGAAGGATGCCTATGACACCCACCCCGACTCACCCAATCACGGTTTTAGGGGGCCAAAATGTGGTTGGTGGATCTAAAATCGTCTATCAGTTTGCCCCACAATTCAGTTTCCTCTTTGATTTTGGCTTTGATTTTGACCGTGCCAACACAATACTGGATCGCTATCTCTCTCCCCGCATTTTCAATAAGTTCGTCGATAAACTCCGCACTGGATTCTTACCAATCCCAACAACACAAACAGGGGGTGTTTACCGCTCTGATCTTGTGATAGATTCGTTGGAAACCATTGCCACTTTCACGAATCCTGCTCCTTTCATTCAACCTCCCTATGTGAAAGCCGCATTTCTGTCCCATGCCCATACGGATCATGTTGGGGAAGTTCGCTATCTACATGAGAGTATTCCCCTCGTATGTTCCACTACCACCGCAAAACTCTTGGAAATTTTTGAAACCATCCAACGGGGAGAATTATTTACGGGGATTCTCAACTACACCGATATTGAAGGCAAATCCCATTCACGAAAGGTCAAGCATCTCATCTCAGGTCGACCGTGGAACTGGGGGAAAAATATGACCATAACGGCCTATGAAACAGATCATTCGCTCCCTGGTGCCACTGCTTTTTTAGTTAATGATAAGAAAAATAATTGCAAATTGATATATACGGGTGATTTACGGTGGCATGGTCTTAACCAGAAACGGGTGACCACTTTCGTGGAAGCTGCCAAACAATTTTCACCCGACTATTTGATTATTGAACAAACTAACTTGGGAGAACATAAAGGAAAACCCACCACCTTGTCAGAAGAACAAGTGGGAAATCAATTGAAACACGTAGTAAAAGAGTGTCAAGGCATAGTGTGGATGGAATGGGCTCATGGAGATATGTCTCGCTTACAGATGATTGCTTTAGCCGCAGAACATACTAATCGGAATGTGGTTCTGCCTGCGATGGATTACCTGTTTCTACGTGAATGTATAGCTGCAAAAATTCCTGAAGTAAAAGGCTTATCCTTGAACCGTTTTCGAGTTTTTCTGCCACGAAAAAAGTCGGGCACCTATATTCCCAAGGATTATTCATATGATCATGCATTGTATACACTCTGTCTCACCAAGGATGAGGAAAAGCTCAAATTACGGGCGAAATACCAACATATTGATCTGAATCAAACCTTTTTGATAACTGCAAGCGAATTACAGAAATCCCCCCAGAGTTTTCTTGCATATCATGATATTTTTAAGATGTATCATTGGGTGGATTGTGTTCCAACCTCCGATGATGTATATATTATCAGCAAAAGCCGTATCGATGAGCCCGAAGCTATGCTACTGTGGGATAAACGTAAAGCATGGTTGGATCTTTTTGGGTTTACAAAAGATCGGGTGCACCAGATTCATGCATCAGGGCATCTTTATCCCAAAGATTATGAGCGAATGGTAAATGAGATTAATCCGAAACATATCATTAAAGTGCATGGTGAAACTAATTAATTTGTTCTTGCTTTCTAAATCTTATACAATTTCGAAAAAAAAAAATTCCGTCGGAAGCCACAAAAAGATGATAAAAGGTAAAATTTTGGTTATAGATCTCGAAACAACTGCATTTACACCCCAAAAAGGTGTTATTGTAGAAATTGGCATATCTTTGTTGGATGTCCTTAATAATAATATAGAAATCATCTTCGATGAAATTGTGCATCATTCGAAAATCAACGAAAATGCTTGGATTTTTCAAAACACGGATTTAACTCCAGAAATGGTTTACTCAGCTAAACGTTCAATATCTGAAATAATTACTGAATTACAGCCCCTTTTTGACAAGTACCAAGTTACAGCGTATAATCAACAATTCGATTTTTCTTTTCTACGGTATGCAGGGGCAACTTTTCCCTATGTGGGACTTGATCCTATGAAAGTGGCAACACCCGTCTTACGACTTCTTGGAAGACGTAATTCATATAAATGGCCCAAGGTTCAAGAATGTCTTGATTATTGGGATATGAATCTTGTTGAGCCACATCGAGCCGGAGAAGACTCATTTTTGGAAGCTAAAGTTTGTCTAAAATTATTTGAACTAGGAAAATTTGATATTTCTTAATTTTCATTCGAAATCTTTTCTAGAGTTTTCTTCCCTTTTTCATTATTATTACCGTAAAGTTTTTTGGAATGTATACATTTAAAGACTTATCTTTTTAGTAATTATGATACCAATATTCATTAACGGAGTTTCGCCTAAAAAATGTCCGATGATCATACCAGTTTAGATATGGAATTTGACCGTCCTCTTCTGGAAGACGTGCTGGATTCCCCTGATTTAAGATATGTGTCGCTTTACATGTATATTATTCGCAAAGAGTTATTTCAAGATTTATTGGATGACGATCTCTTGGAATCCTTTGAAATGCTTCTACATTTGGAGGAAATTACAGTAGGAGATTTAACACGGATATGTACCTCGGACTTTATCAAGAATTTAATTTCCTTCCACATAATCACTAATGTTAAATCCTATACTGCATTTGAGGTGAAACCGGATCATCATAAAATTCGGATCGCTAAGGGATTGCAGATAGCCCATGAATCCCTTACTGATTTAGAAGAAGAAGTACATATTTTTATGACCGAACAAGTCTTAGAACGAATTATCGCCCCTCTTATCCCGGAGTTGACCTTAAGTCGGATTGAAACCGCCTTAAAACGATTAAGGGCAATGATGTGCCCGCGTACGGCAATGATTCATCCCCTAGTTCATAAATATGGTGATTTTTGGGTTATAGATGATGATTTTTTCTATATAATTGAGGAACTTGGCAATCCTTACCAGGCACTGCGAGTTGAATTAATGATTCGACAGATGTCAGAAAAATATGGCGAAATACGATCACGAATTAACCACCTCTTAGAAATTTTTGATGAGGAACTCCCAAAATCCAAAATGATGAAAAAATTTGAAAATGCAGTTATTAAAAAAAAATCTGATTTTATCTCATATTTGGAAGAAAAATCCCGAAAGAAGTCTTTGAAAGTTAAATTTCGTCTGAAATTTCCCGATGGTGAAAAACCCGAGTTATATCTTAACTGGAAGGAAAACCTCAATAAAATTATTGATCTAAGATTAAAATTTGACCAGATCGATCAAGATATGGAAAAATTAAGAAATTATTACTCGGGAAAAAATCAAGTTTTATCATACATGAGCTTTATTCAGAAAACTACCTTTGATGAAGACAACATATCTTCAAATATTCGGGATTTACTCATCGAAGCTCGTAATAAGCTCAAATACATAAGCGCTCAAATCGATAATTTTGATGAAAAGGATTTAAAAATCTTAAATTTGGATTTGGAACGCTTGATTATTGAAGAAGGATTGGATGAAGATGATGAATAAGGACCCAAAAGGTAACACTGATAAGATTTTTTCCATTAGTTGTAAATAAGTGAGATGATTGAATATGGGAGAACTATGTCCATCTTGTAAAGAAGCAGAATTAACTGAATTGGTTCCGGGAGTAAGATCTTGCCCAAAGTGTAAAAAAATGTTTAGGGGCCCTACCCCGGAAAGTGAACCAGAAAAACAGATCACCGATGAAATCATGGATGGTGAATATATCATGAAAAATACATCCATGAACGCCAAGTGGGAGATTGCCGATAAGGGCATTACCGTCTACCGGGAAAAATACAAATGGTGGATGGCTGTTTTGTTGTGTCATGCTCCAAGTTTCGATAGCATAAAATATATTAGATTATCATGGTGGAAAAAATCCATCAATGCCCATGCCGGGATGTTCAAAATTCAAGATTTAGATGTGTTAGACAATACAATCATTGCCTTAAAACGAATTGATGACTTATTTGATGATACATTTAATCCAAAACCGGGCGTTACTATTGGTTATGATCCGATACATGAACGTGCTGAAATTAACAATATTCTTCCCACCTTCGATGAAAAGAAGAAGAAATGTCCAAAATGTAGTTGGAAAATGAATCGAAGCAAAAATAAGCGATTTTATGAATGCGAACGATGTGGAGAAGTAGTAGTTATTGAAGAAGGAAAACCAATCTTTGACTTACCAGGGAAAGCTATGCCACTCGCCTTTTCTTCCAACTTTCCCATTAATTATTATCTTCCCGATTATGGAATCTCGGTAAAAATTGGGATGGCCGACTGGAAAGCTTTGGTAATTATACATGCTAAAGAGAATCCGGAAAAGAAATGGTTGCGATTTTATTGGTGGTCGCGTTATTTGCAGAAATATATGACTGCTGCATATTCCTTGGGTGCAGGACAAGGTTTGCGTTGGGAGACCAAAAAAGGAGTCATGTCACCAAATATTTATGAAAAATCTCAAGTTCCTGATTTAATTAGTGCGATAGAAAGGATGCGCGATGAATGGGCGAAAGCGAAGGGAATAAAATTACCCCCCATTGAATATACTGAACCCTGAAGTTAAAATTATCAAGATAAGATAAATAATGGAATCAGAATTCCTCAAAAATGGAGAATATATTAACAATGTCGTTAGATTTATGGACCGAATTGGTGCAAAACTTCAAAGTTGGTCTTGAAAAATCATTGGAATTGATAAAAGAGCGTGATGTGGAAAATATTCCTGGAGCTCGGGATCAATTAGTTCGAAGATTTGAAGAGTTAATTCGCTATCTCCCGCGAAATGAAGGTGATTTATTGGTGAAGGCTGTAGATGAATCTATTCAAAACGCTTTTTTTCCACGTACTAACGATTTATCTGAAGCCTTTTCTAAAATATTAGCTTCTTTAGAGCAAGAACCCGATAATGCATATATAATCAACGAGTTGATCAATGGATTTATTGCCTCAAAAACCAAATCCTTTGGTTCTTTTAAAGAAGGCCCCGTAATTGATCGTATCATAGAAGGCTTCAAGAAATCCAAACGATTTCGAATTACAGATTATTCCTTTTATGCCATGTTTGGTGATCCCAACAATCCCCGAAAAACTTTACAAGCACAATTAGAAAAAATTGCCGATTTTATTGGATTAGTGGTGGAAGAACGGGTTATTGAACATGATTTGGCACGATCCGAACGAAAAATTATCAAATATTATACTTTTCCCCCTGAAATCTTAGAGATATTGGAGGGATCCTATCTGATTTCTACAGAGAAAGGAGAAGTTATTATCAGTGAAAATTTTGATAAAAATGTTTTTACTTCTCTGTTTCTCGCTCATTATTCCATTCAACGGAGTACGTTAGGAAAATATAAAATAAATGGAATTTGCAACATATTTGCATTAATATTGATATTGAGTTTTATGCCCAAGGTTTCACTCTCGGAAGATAATCCGATTTTACGTGACCCTGGTTTCGACGGAGACCGAATGAGCGTGATCCCGAAAAGTTGGATGAGAAAAGATATTTTGGCAGAATTAATTCAACCTACGATTGAATTAGTGGCATTTCGCATCGGTGCCTCAAAATGGCAAGAAAAAATAGAAAAATCCGATGCTAAGAAGCGTCTCCATTTACAATCGAATATGCTTATACGTGATGTAAATAAATGGGTTCTAGGAAATTTATGTCGAGTTGAGATCCCCATTTTCGTAGAAATTAGTAATATTTTCCAAGAAATAACGGTAGCTGGAACTTCGGATCTACTGGATTAGTTTTTTTAATCGAATCGCTTAAAATGTGAATAAAAATGGCAAGAGAACGCTGGGAAGATGTAGTTGCGTATTATCGCACTTATTTGAGTTTAGTCCAATCGTTAATTAAAGAATCTAAAACGATGATTATTAAATTGGAACCTTCGCAAATAATGGAAGAGGGCGTTCTTCAAGAACTATTAGATAAGGCATCGAAAAGGAAAGTTAGTAAGGTTAAAGCAATCGCAGAGTTTAATGCCTTCTTCCTCAAAGAAATTTTTCATCATATCTTCAATTATATTGAGGAATGTAAAGAAGAATTTGAACCGATGGATTTAAAGGATTATATAGTTGATTTTTTGGAAGAAGCAGACCAAACCTTTGACATTTTTCTAACAATGGTAGAAGAAGACAAAAACCAACAACACTCGTCATTATTATTTCGCCTGTTTATAATTTTAGAAAAGCTCTTATTACCTCAAGGTAATTCACTTGAAGAGATCTATAATCTGCTAATTCAAAGTGCTCCGGAATGGTATAATGCACAACGTTATGTGTTGCAACCAACCACCTTTTTTCGAGAAGAGATTGGAGAAATGGTAATTCCCGGACTTTCACCAAAAATTTATCAAATCATTAATCATATCACTTCGCTATTCAATTTAGACCCAAATTTTCTTGATAGTGATGAAAATCCTGATTTTGTTATCCCAACGATCATGATATCAGATGTTTTCGAACCATACATTGATAATATCGCATCTGCTGAAGAAGAAGCCGTTAAGCGGATTTGTGAACGCATGGAACTCAAAGTGATAATGAACACTTTTATTGGACCTACTTCAAGATTTTTAGAATTGGCTGAACCTCACCGTTATATCTCAACTCAAACCGATGCAGATGGAAAAACCCGATGGATTCCACAGTTGAGCAACGAAACACTGATTCTACTTTATTTATCGCGGGTATCCTTTAGAAGGGGTTTTCTATCTAAGGAGTTGATTAACTGGATTGCAATGAATTTCGCATTTATCATATATAATGCCATTCTCCATGCGTTTATGTCCGATGATAATATATTCTACAATCTATTCTTAGATTTAAAAACTGAAGAAAAAATTCTTCCATATTTGATGAAACTTTTGTGTTTTGAGAACTATTTACGGTTGGATCGAACCAAAATACGAGATAGTCCAACTTATCGCAAAGAAATTTTTACATTTTTAGGGAAAAAAATTGAAGCTATCGATAAACTCACTTATTTTTTAGTCGATGAAATTAAGAAAGAATTAAATGACAAATAAAAAACTCGAAGAGAGAATTCCTATGACCTTTACAGTAGAAGAAATACGGGAACGATTCCAAAAATATGGTTCTGTTTATGTAGCGGATGATATTCAAGAAGAAGTAGAAGATATAATTGGTTTAGAAGATAAAAAAGAAATGATGCAAGATTTCTTCTTAGCCTTGAAGCGATATGAAGAAATATCAGCAGAAATGATTAAAGCCAAAATTACACCAATTTTTACAATGTTACTTTATGGTCCACCAGGAACAGGAAAAACTGCATTAACTCGTGCAATGTCAAAGCGCCATAACATCCCTATGGGTTTGGTTGAAGCTGATCGGTTAGTTTCTCCCCTTTTGGGTGACACAGTAAAAAATATTCGGAATGTTTTCGAATTATCGACTGAAATTGCCAAGGAAAATGGTTCATTCATTCTCTTTTTCGATGAAATTGATGCAATTGCCAGTGAACGGGCAAATGCACATGAAGTTGGTGAAATTAAGCGAGCTGTTATATCATTTTTGCAAATCATCGATAAAGTGGCATATGAAGGAGTTCCTTTGGCCATATTTGGCGCTACAAATCATGAGAAACAGTTAGATAGTGCCGTGTGGCGTCGTTTTACTTATCATCTTAAATTTCCCTTTCCAAATTTTATTGTTCGATACCAGATTATTGAATCTTTCTTGCTCAGGGTGGAAAATGCCGCAATTGGGATTGATCCTAGATTCCGTAAAGATATGCGGAAGGAA
>JABCSI010000043.1 GCA_018238965.1 Promethearchaeota archaeon | reverse complement strand
AAGCGTAAAAAAGCAACCGCTTAATGATATAAAACCACAACCCCGTGGGTTGATTTTTTTATTCCTTTAATTATATATTTTTTTTGAACTATTTTTTCTTATCTTGTAGCTCTTTGGAATCGAGATGAATTGATTTCGAAATTGTTTTCAATTCCATTTCACCACGTATTTAGATGTTCTGCGAAAAAAGGAAAAGGAAGAGGGAAAATTGATTCGTGCTTTATGAATCCATCCCCCAAGGGTTTTATTATTACGACATTAAGAAGAGCACTTAAATTTAATCCCGACAAAAATTAAATAACTGTCGGACATCATATGTCTGCCGATCTTGGAGGTTCTGGAGAACAATATTTCCTTTATGTGACCCAAACATCCGGTCATATCGAAAAAAAGTTTGTCATCCCTGTGCGTAATGCTCCTTGCTCCATCTTCTTAGGGATCAAGAGGTGTTGAGGTCAATCATCTTTCATGGACTTTGGTCGATTCTCTCTATGGTGTGGAATAATGAAATTAACATTCAATTCCACCCGTAAAGGCGAAATGGCCATCTAATTAAATATTGTCACGCCTTACAGCACATGGTGCAGTTTCTTTCAAGATTTTTTTCTTTCTGCATCTACTAAAAAGGGTCAGAACAGACCGCTACAGGCAGAACCTTCGCATAGATCTGCAGATAAATGCCGACGGTGAATCTATCTTTACTCTCAATAAGTTCGGAGAAAAAAGAATAAGACGCGTTGCACAAACAACACGTCTTACAACACGAATTCAGAAGACGCTGAACTCGGTGAGCTATAATGAGTCAAAATCCCTCAAAAAAGTTACGGTTACGCAAAAAACCGCTAAAATCTAATGGATTACGACAATTTTCGTCAAATCCAACAACGACTGCAGAGATAAAACGCTATGGTGTAGGTATGGATGTCCACCGCGATACGATTGTTGTGTGTGTATGTGCTCAGACTGCACAAAATGAAATTATTGTAGTGAGACAACACACATTTCGTAATATCCCATCTGATCTTCAAGAAATGGTAAAATTCTTGAAGAAATTTCAACCAATTGCCCACTATTTAATGGAGTGCACAGGGATTTATCATAGACCTGTGTATTATGCTCTAGTGCAAGCATTTCCTGAAATAAGCGAAAAAATCATCGCTATGAACCCACTTTTGGTACATCGACGATTGACCGATCTAGGTAACAAACATGATAAAGCAGATGCCCAACGAATGGCCGAACTGACGTTTCATGACAAATTGATCCGCCCGAGCTATGTAGGTGATCCACAATTTTTCCATCTTCGGGATAGTATACGGAATTACGCCAAGTGTAGACAAGATACTACCCGTTACAAGAATAGAATTCATCGATTACTCTGTAGTCTTCATTTTATGTACAAATTCGATTTAAACAAAGAATGGGTTTTACAAATTCTTGACAACTGGATTAATCACGGAGGATCATTCCAAGATGCATTTCAGTGCCTTATTATGCGGCAACTTGATGAAGGTAAGCAAATTACTGTTCTTCAAAACCATAGTGCAGAGTTTGTACCTTTTGCGAATATTTCCTTAACACGGGAAAGCATTTTCAACTTGGGACAATTGTTGCAGCAATTTCTCGAGGCAGAACGCCATGCTGCCCAATACCTTTATCAAACCGAACAATCTATCCTCAAAGATTCCGATTTTACGGCATTTTATCAAAATTTACTCGCAATTCCGTGCATGGGTCCAGTCTCTGCTCTTCAAATTTTGACAGAACTGGGAGATTTCCGTCGTTTCCGAAATTGGCGGGCTTTCGCAAAATTCTGCGGTGTAGTTCCCGAAATCAAAGAAAGTGGCAACAGTGTGAATAAAGGACATGTAAATAGATACACGAATGCTCATCTTCGTCGAACTCTAGTTCAAATTGCTAGCCTATATATCAATGGCCGTGCACCAGGGACTGATCTGGCTGAATTTGCCCATCTTCAATATAAACTGCGGAAATTACCATTCAAAAAAGCGTGTATGAAAGTGGCTTTCAAGTTGAGTAAGATCGTGTACAATATACTAGTTAGAAATATTGAATATGATCCCCACTATGAACAAACCCAGCGCAAGATGCAACGATTACTCCGAAGAAAGGCTAAGTCTGGAACGATGCTGGAAGCAGCGCAAACTCGTGCACTACGCAAAGATATCGGCCGATTCTTTGTAAGTCATCATGACAAGTTGAATTCGAAAAGCCGCTTCTTACTAACGCGAGGCTTTAAAGAACTAATCAAAAAAGCTGAACGGGACGATTCTGATGAAGAAGAGGAGGAAACCGAGAGGTTCAAAAAAATATAGACCTTAGTCCATAATGGGGGCCTCATGCCCCCTGGCTAAGGTTTCTTTCTATGTTTCTATTTGAAGAAAACGAGCACTTTTCATTTTCCATTTCAATTTTTCATTTATATTTTCCGTTCTATCTAAACACTTTTGTCTTTTCTTCAAATGATTATTTATTTATATAAATCGAAGATTACATAATCTAATTTTCTTCGTATATCGTGTTTCACTGTTGACACTCATACGGAAGGTGATTATTTATGGAATCTAAACCTAATTCGTCCGGTGCCCTTACTGAATCTTCTCGTCTCACCACCGGTTATGCCAAAATCTCGAAATCTAAGACTATCGCCTATGGGCTTGGTCCCCTGGCGGATCAAATGAGCCACCAAATGTTCCAATTTTTGGTTTTCACATTTTATTATGCCGTTGTTGGCATCAGGATCACCCATCTCATGTGGGGATTCATCATTTTCGCATTATGGGACAGCATTAATGACCCATTGCTTGGACCCATCTCGGACCGAACCAACAGTAAATTTGGACGCCGTGGATTTTGGATCTTACTTAGTACCATACCCTTCGGACTCTCCAACATATTCTTGTTCACAGTTGGTGTTACGTGGGGTTACTGGGTCAAATTTGCCTATATGCTGTTTATAATAATGGCATATGATACTATCTATACCATCTTCTCTTGTAACGAGTTGGCCCTATTCTCAGATATGTTCGAATCCGAGGAAGAGCGCGGTTATGCCAATATGTGGAAATCTGTTTTAGTTATTGTTGGAGTCATCATAGGATTCGTTTTACCGACTATATTTATCAAACCAATGGTCCCTGCTAATGATACAGTTGAAGAGGTGGCTCGAATAACCAATATGTATGTCATTACTGGCATCGTTGTTTGTGTTCTCACAATAATCGCCGGATTCGCTTTTTTCAAGTGGGGAATGCAAGAAAGTATCGATCACCAACCCCAAACCGAGGAAGAATCACCGGGTTTCATGACCATGCTCGCCGAAATTGTAAAAAATCGGGATTTCATGATATTTTGTTTTGCCAATTTGGTAAAATGGTTTGTCTTCAAATTGTTGACAACAATCGTTCCCATGTATGCAATTTATGTTCTGGGTATCACCCAAGGTGGAATTTTAGTTAGCGCCATGTTATTGGTTGCATTTCTGGCTGCCAGTGCGGTGTTTCCCTTAATGCAAAAATTAGGATTAAAAATTGGTTGGAGGAATGGATTTATAGTCACCCAGACCTTCTGGATTTTTGCCCTTATTCCCTTCTGGTTCTTGGAAAATGAACCCTATTGGGCTATTTTCTGTATGATATTCGTTGGTGTTGGATTAGCTGGCGCAATTTATTTTGTAGAACCTATAATTGGCAATATTGTGGATGAGGATGAACTTCGCACAGGCCAACGGCGTACAGGCACCTTTTATGGCATAAATGGTCTTATAAATCGATATTCCACAATATTAGTGTTCGTAGCAATATCAATCATCTTGGTAGGTTATGATTGGGGTGATTTCTTAGTTTCTCCCGATGTTTCTGAATTGGAAAATATTGTAATGGCCATGAAACTCCTCATGACTCCAATTAGCATTGTGGGATGCATTGTTGTGATTATCTTTCTGCTAATGTTCAGTTTGCATGGAAAGAAATTAGAGGATGTCCAAGCCGCCTTGAAGATAAAACGCGAACAGGAATAATTTTCAAATTCTTGCGAAAATTTCAAACTTTTTTTATGGATATTTCACTTTTTTCTTGTATACCACAAATTTTATGAATTTGCAAGTTTATAACCAAATCACGTAATCACTTACACATAGAGTGCGCCAAATATGACTACATCTTCACAAACCAACGACACCCAGCAACGTTCATCCCAAGTTTCATCTGCCACTGTTGCTTCCCCCAAAATATACCATACCTCAAAATTATCATCTGATTTACTTTCATTATCTCCAGATATGCTCCAGCAAGTTACAGATCTCTTGAATTCATCGCGCCAATCCAATGTTCCCCCTTTTCAGGATCTCCCCGATATAGAGGAAATTTACGTCTCCGTACCCAACGGTGAAATCCGCGTCCTTCATTATTGTCCCTCCTCTGCCGAGTCTGTTCGCCCTCTCGTTTTTGTACCCGGGTGGGGGGTGCCTCCCTCTGTGTTTATTGATTGGTTCTCAGTTCTCTATAATCGAGTCGAGTTCTATTATATTGAAACCAGGGAGAAGGAAAGCAGTCGAATGCACCGCTGGAAGACTCAATTTACTATGTCTCGTAAGGCAGCCGATATTCAACTGGCAATCGAAGCACTCGGATTGCAAGAACGTGATTTTGTTTTATCTGGCTCCTGTTGGGGAGCAGCAATGATACTTCAGGGTGTGATGGATGATAAGATTAAAGCGCCCACGATTATCGCAGTGGATCCAATGCACACTATTTGGTATTCAAAATTTGTACTCAAATATGTGGCGCCCCTTGTTCCTGCCTGGGTCTTTGGCTTACTCCGTCCGTTTCTAAAGAGAAGTAAACTAAGAAACATGCACGAACCCGTTCAACGACAACGTGCGCTCGATGTTATTGATGCTGCTGTTTTCTGGAAGTGGAGAAAGGCGGGTATTCAAACCCATGAGTTCGAACTTTATGGAAATTTACATAAGATAGAGGAAGAAATATTTGTGTTTAATGGCACGACCGATGCCATTCATGACCAATTCGATTACCCCAGAATTGCGACCCAACTCCCGCGAGGAAGATTTATTTTTATGAAAACCAGCGAAGACCAGCGTGAATGGTTAATGGCATTGGCGGGACTTGAATTTTCCAAAGTTCATAGTTCGGATAAGGTGCCCTTAGTTTTGCAACCCTTCGAGAAAACATTGGTGCGGGAAGACATTCCTCATAAGGAATGAACGTGATATTTCATTTCACACTAATCAAATCTAACTTAACCTATCCAATCCTATCTGTTATTTTTTTAACTATCCAATCAATTAATGGTTGGCATTTCTCTCTCTGCCTCATAAAATCATCTAATCCGTCAAACCTGCCGCCTGAGATTCCCTCACACTCGAGGGTCCCGTATTTTTCCTCAAAGAGATCAATAAACCCATCTGCCACTTTAGAAAATTTACCGGGCATTGCTACAAGCATATTGCGTAATTTGAAAGCATCTTCTTTGCTATGCGGATTTCCAAGTTGAAGCCCAAGCGCCATTATTCCGCCGGCCAGAGCCCCACATCCACCGCCGGACATGCCAATTCCACCATCAAGTACGGTGGCCAACTGTTCAATGGTCTTATCTCCCGTCCCTGTTTTTTCCCGAATTGCACGCATCACATCGGTTGCACAATGCTTGTATGATGGGCATTCCTGTTGTTCTATCTCCTTCCGTTCCGATAGCAGATATTTTAGACTGAGGGCAGATTGTTTCACACAACCTTTGACTTTTTTTGGGATAAGCAATCCCACCTTACCACGTATTGTCTGGAAATCTAGCTCGGTCCTGTCTCTGCAGAGATATCCTCCAAACTCTTCCTCAAACCATTTAACATAATCTTCAACGTGTCTGAGAAGCGTAAATTCTTCACTTGATGTCCAGTTTTCCGATTTTGATTCCAATTCTCCATCTCTTAGAATAGCTAGGTTGAGAGCAGCTCCAAATACCACCCCGCAAGTGGATCCTCTATTATAAACTCCTCCCGCAAGACCGGTGACTGCTTTGAGCAAGTCCTCATTATTAATATCATGTGCATTATGGAATGGAATCACCTGTGACTCGCAGCAGTTCAAAGTACGGAAAAGCAATTTCTTGGATTGTAGGATATATTCGTCTATTTCGTGATCTTCTAAATTATTCATTAAATGAACATCAACCCCAGATATACTAAAAATCTTCCCTTCGAAAATTAACCTAGGTTTAATTGTGCGGGCATCGTATCGCATCGCATCGCATCTTCTTGAATTGTCGGCCTATTTTTTTATTAAGTATGAATAATATTGTAATTCATGAAAATCGTTGCTATCAATGGAAGCCATAGGGGTGCTGCGGGCTACACCCAGTTTTTGATCGATAAAATTTTTGCCGGGGCAACAGAAAACGGCGCGATATGTGAATCGATTCCCCTTGCGAGATATAAAATTGAGAGGTGTTTGGGCTGTAATCATTGCCAAAGTCCAAATGGAATATTAAAATGTATTTATAACGAAAAAGATGACGTTGCAGCGATTTTCAAGAAGATTGAAGAAGCAGATCTTGTCATCTATGCGTCTCCGGTTTACATTTTTAATATTTCAGGGCTTCTAAAAATATTTCTTGAACGCTTTTATGGTACAAGCAATGTTAAAGATTTAAAAATAACAGAAAGTGGTTTGTTTTTTCACCATGTTAACAAAAGCATCAATTCAAAACCATTTGTTGCCTTGATTTGTTCGGATAATATGGAATATAAAACCATCCAAACACCCATTGTCTATTTTAAGAGTTTTTCCCAATTTTTGGACGCACCATTATTGGGGATGATTACTTGTCAAGGAGGTACTCTAACGGGACACGGCAAGGATAAAGAGAAGGAAAAACTTTTTCCAAGAATTTATCAGGTTTACGAGGCCCTTAAGCAAGCAGGTGTCGAACTAGCCGTCCAGGGGAAAATTACCCTCTCTACCCAAAAACAAGTCAACCGGCAGATAATACCTATACCACGGTTTCTTTTCGGTTTGAAACCAATCAAAAAGAAAATTTTGCAAAAAGCCAATGAGGTAAGAAATGCTTGAAAAAATAAAAAGCATGAAAAGAATTGCTTGAAATTGAAAGCATAGCCTAACATTGATTATTTTATTCTATTTCAGTGGTTTATGACATAACCACCAGTCGTAACACTCGTATTCGGTGGATTTTTCTTTACGCTTTTTGGCGGTTTCAACATCGGTTGCGGGTGGAATAATCACATGGTCGCCGACCAATTCACTGTTTGGCCAATTCGCGGGAATAGCCACTTTGTGTTCATCCGAAATTTGCAGTACTTTCACAATGCGGAGTATTTCATCCATATTTCGCCCGATTTCTTGGGGATAGAATAAAATTATTCGAATAATTCCTTCGGTATCAACAACAAAAACTGCACGGACTGTGCTGGCGCCTTTACCCGGATGAACCATTCCTAGGGTTTTGGCCACTAAACCATGGTCGGCAATAATTGGGAATTGAATTTCCTGACCGAGGTTTTCCTCAATCCATTCACCCCACTTAATGTGGCTGAATACTTGGTCGATGGAGAGTCCAATCAAATCACAGTTAAGTTTCTGAAACTCATCATATCGTTTGGCAAAGCTGTAGAATTCGGTGGTGCATACAGGCGTAAAATCAGCAGGATGGGAGAAGAGAACGAAATATTTTCCCTTATAATCTCCTGGCAGATTTTTCTTACCGTGGGTAGTTTGCACGGTGAGATCGGGGAATTTATCCCCAATCAGCGGGAAACTTGGAGTAATTGGTTGTTCTGGCATATTTATTCACTTATATTGGGTTGAGTTTTATTGTATTTAGAAATTATTTGCGGAACAGACCCCATATCATAGGAATTTTTACTTATTTACTTATTAATATGGATAATCATTCTCAACAAATACTAATTATTAAATAGAGTCGAAATTGATAAATAACTTTGGGAGCTGTGTTTTATTCCCATTCTTAATTCTTCGCATTCCAATACAAATATAAATGCTATCTTGCATTAATACTAGTAGAAATGGAACAAGGAGCGTTAATACAACCAGATTTCATTACCCAAGACATAATTGAAATCATTATTCAGAAGATAATTAGGGCCGTTAATCCAGAGAAGATAATTCTTTTTGGTTCTTATGCAAAAGGGAATTACGATTCAAAAAGTGATTTAGATATTGCAGTTATCGTTAAAAGTAGTAAAGAACCTAAATATCGTCGGGCAGTGCCAATTCGATTAGCATTGTCACATCTAATTTTTCCAAAAGACATCGTGGTTTTTACAGAAGAAGAAATAAGTGATTGGCAAGATGTTCCGCAGGCTTTTATCACCACAATTTTAAGAACAGGTACAGTTATTTATGAAAAAGACAAAAAATGAGTTAATTTCATCCACTAAGATAGATTAAGGAATAGGTTAATGATAGGTTAAGATCAAACTCCACACTGCATCGACACCCATATGGACCAATGCTGCCGCAGCGAGATTTTTCGTTTTCAGATACGTGTATCCATAACCATAGCCCGCAAAAGTCGCAAATAGCACATATCTCCAGTCTTGAAAGTGGGCAAATCCAAATATCATCGCCGACATAGCCAAGACCGCCATCATCGGGTCTCCAGTTTTCTTGTAGAGAACTATCCCTCCTATTGTTAAAATCACTCCAATTATCAGATAAAAGATCCATAGGGGTAAACTAATAAAAGCGGGGATTGCCGCACCTTCATAATCGCCGAGGGGTCTTTGTAGATCACCAACTCTGGCTGCCACTCCTTCCAATAACGGGATTAAATTGGCAATTGCCCGAAGTACTGGGCCCCAAAAAGGGATTGAGATTATTAGAAGTCCTCCGAGAATGATAGCTAACATCCCATAATCCATTTTTCCCAAGAACAATTTCTCGGATTCCTGGAATTTTTTCAATCGATTGTAGCTGTGTTTCATGATTAAATCCCGGAATAGACTTTCTTCCATGATCCCCTGCACCAGAAATATCGCCATGAAGGTAAAGAATATCAATACCAGGGATTCTCCAAACGTCTTGCCCGCAAATTCCTCAAAATTAATCTTCAAAAATTTCAGAAGGATTCCCAGGGGCACCGTCACAATTGTTAATACCAGGATTGAAATATTCACATACTTGAGATCCGATTTGGTTATATTCCAGTCGTACCATGGCATGTGTCTTCCGAGCATGATTGCGGGCCACAGCAGTGCAAATAATCCAAGCAGGGCGGGAAATGGTAATCCCAGATTAATGTGGATTGCATCCGAGATCACACCCCACTCAATTGGGAACCAGACCCAGAGAACAGTCAGAGCCATAACGTACCATTTTTTGGTAAAGAGAAGCGCCGTCGGACCCACAACATAGAGAAATATAATCACCGCTCCATTAAAATCAAAATTTTCATCCGTGAGATAGCCCAAGGCAATAACATATAATGTGACTATTAGCGAAAGGGAAATTATCACCCATTTAGGTAGTAATGTTCCATTTGGCCGGCGTTTGAAAAAATTCAAATAATTGGGTTCTTCTTTATCCCGGGGTTTGATTAAACCTATGGACAGATACCAAAATATCAAGAAAAATCCCAGAATTATGGTCATCAGGATACCGAGAAAAGTCTGGCCGTAATCAATATCCATAAACATAACCACCAATGCAAAAATGCTGGCTAGGGTAAATAGGATGCCCTTAGTGGTGAGAAAATCTTTCTTCAAGTTCATAATCTTCATAATTATTCTAGTGGGGGAAACTTGCATAAATAAGTTTAGAACAGCGGGGAAACAAAATTTATAATTATATAGTCCCAAAAATCAATTTTGTTTTCCGAAGTAAAGGGAAATGTATCAATTTAAGCTAGTGCGATGTTATTCATTCCCATTCATTTCTTAATGTGGTTATCAAATCTGCATCAAAAGGTCTACCACGCATCAAAAGCGCGACCATTGATTTTTCTTGAATTTTTTGAACATTATGAATTTCATTTAGTGTTTTAACTTTTTCAATAACAATACGATTATCCGTAAGACTGAATTTTACGGCATCCCCTGATTTGATCGAAGCCAACTCCAAAATATTTTTTGGGATAACTATTTCCCCGTGCTTTCCGATCTTTCGCACTATCATGCATACTAAATGAAATTCAAACTATTTATTCTTCTCTAAATTTTTCAGAATGCATGAAGAATTATCAAAATAATGAACGGAGGGTGTTAAAAAAGAAGATTAATTGGAAAATATGAACTTATCGTCGATGGCCTATATCTTTGGAAAATTCCGCCAACTCGGCATCGGTAAAACCCAGAGATTTGAAACACCAGTCCTTATCGATGCATCTGTATTCGATTGTATAGCGAAAATCATGGAAAAATCGGGTAGCTGGGCCTCCATCGATTATAGCGTGATCCATTGCGAGAGTCAAACCCAATAATTCACGTTCAACAATTTTGCCGTCCAAAACAAAGGCCATTTTTTCGATTCCACCCACACCCAAACTCAGAGTATGCGGTGTGATGTGGATCATTTTTCCCATGCCAATTCCGAGCATTCCAACCGAGGTAACACCGATCGTGCCCAAAAACTTTCTCTTCAACATCGGATTCGTGAATATTGTGTGTATCATAATCCGACGTAGGAAGCGCGGTGATTTTGCGAAGATTTTTAATAAAATTATGGCTCCTTTCCCCGAACTGGTCAATTCTGCTTTCTTTTGATGCTGCGCGGTGCGGATTTCATCATGTATTTCTCTAAGTGTTTTAGATTGGGCTTTTCGCACCGTGTAATTGGTTGGTTTTTTCACTCCGTCAACAATTCGTTCTATATTGGTTAGAACATCAACATCATCGAATGTATAGTATTTCTTCCTGCCCTTTCGTAATGTATTGATGGGAAACTTATGCTGTTCAGCAACGCGGGCAATTATACAAATCAAGAATGCGGTTAAACTGATGCTTTCACCCGTTCGTTCCTTATGAGTTCTCAAGATATTTCGGATAACAGTTATATCTGATTCTGTAATTGCCCAAATCAAGTTCTTACTCTTAGCTTCTGTCGTATAATCATCTATAAGTTGTAGTGTTCTTGATATCTTCTTTATTGTTACGCCTTCAAGCTTTTTTTTAGCCATGGTTGGTCTGAGCCTTCAAGTTTTTTTTAGCCATTAGTACTATTTTATTTAATTAAAGAGTGTTTTGATTAAAAAATTAATCGAAAATTTGGGTCTTACATCAAAATTGTGCGGGATTTTGATCAACAAAAGAAACTTCGCGCGCACCGGGGGGAAAACTCTTTACCCATTTTACCCTTTTTTAAGTATGCAATTTCCGAAAGCCAAAGTTCAAGAATGGATCGATGCCAATAAATCAGAAATTCTTGAAACATATCAAAGCATATTGATAATTCCCGCTCTCAGTCCTGAATTTAAAAACGGAGATGGGGAATGGAAGAAAACACGCCGACTCCTCGAGATCTTTAAAGCTTGGGGGTGGGGAGAATGGATCGAAGTGATCGAAATCCCCGATGAACGTGCCCAAAATGGTACCCGACCCAACATAATCATAACTTATAATCCCAACAATCTGCCTCTCGACGATGGGGGAAGTGTCATCAGTGTAGCCCATATGGATATTGTGCCTGTGGGTGATCTCTCGCAATGGGATCACGATCCCTTTGATCCCGTGGTACAAGATGGAAAGCTTTTCGGCCGGGGCACAGAAGATAATGGCCAAGGATTAATTTGTTCCCTTTATGGATTGAAATGTATCGTAGATTTGAAGTTACCTGTTTCTCATCCTATTAAAATCGTGTTAGTGGCCGATGAAGAGGTGGGTAGTAGATACGGAATTCAACCACTTATTAAGCAAAAACTTTTCCACCCCAAGGATTTGGTAGTGGTGCCCGACTCTGGGGTTGAATCAGGATTGGAAATTGAGATCGCCGAGAAAATTCCCCTACGGGTGCAAATTACCACTGAAGGGCGTCAAGGCCATGCCGCTAGGCCAAATGACGCACTCAATACTCAGCCCATTGCCAATAAACTGGCGGTTTTACTTTATGATCGTCTTCATACGCAATATAATGAAACGGATTCGCTCTTCTATCCTCCTGTTTCTACTTTTGAGCCCACAAAGCGCATTAATAACGTCGATAATACTAACACCCTCCCGGGTAAAGATGTTCAACATTGGGATTGCCGTGTGTTGCCGTCGGCCCCCTACGAGGAAATTCAAAAGCTTTTTCTATCAACTGCTCAAGAAGTGGAAGAGGAATCGGGGGCGAAGATTTCTGTTGAATTTCGGGCTTTTAACATCAAGGTTCCGCCCATTACCGCCGAGACACCGGTAGTCCAACGGCTCAAAAAGGCGATTGGTACCATGATCCCCGGCGAAGTAAAACTAGTGGGGATTGGTGGGGGGACCTGCGCAGTTTTCTTCCGAAAAGCAGATATTCCCGCAGTGGTGTGGGGCCATATGGCGCATGTTGCTCATGAAACCAATGAATTCTGTTTGTTGGATAATCTTTATACGGATATTGCTGTCTTTGCGGCCTTTTTCTTGGATCTTGATTAATTATTGCTGAAAAAGATTACTTTTTTGTTTTTTTTAATTTTCAGTATGATAAATTTTAAAAATAGGCATACTCTCATATATCCTAATTATGTACATAGGTGATTATTACGCATATTGGTGATGGACTTCTAAATCTTTGGATCCTCATTCCTCTTTGGATTGGGGTTTTTGCATATGGAGCGTTTTGTTTGGTGAAAATTCGTCGAAACATGAAGGACGAGCAACTACCAATCGCTTCCGTGTTAACTGCCGTGGTTTTTGCATTTCAAATGCTGAATTTTCCAATTGCGGCCGGAACAAGTGGACATTTCTTAGGTTTTGTCCTATTGGCTATTTTGATTTCTCCATCTGCCGCATTTTTAATGATTACGGCAGTTTTAACCATACAGGCATTTATCTTCCTTGATGGAGGTGTTCTTGCCTTGGGAGCGAATATTTTTAATATGACGATGGCTGTTTTACCTGGATACTTTCTGTATTGGGTAATTCGGAAACGGATGGGGAAAACCACCGTAGACGGGAAATTTCAAGATAAGGGATTACTCATCGGCGCATTTGTTGGTTCCTATATGTCATTGATTTCGGCATCATTCATTTGCGGAATCGAAATCGGACTATCGACACTTTTCCCGCCTCCTATGGCTCTGACTATACCGTTAATGGTAGGGTATCATGCATTGATTGCCATTGGAGAAGCGATGATTACAACGTTTGTGGTTGCATTTTTCCATAAATGGGCGCCGGAATATATCCCGGACATACGTGAAGTACCTGTTTGGAGTTGAAAAAGTCGATGCAACGAAAATATCAAATTTTATTGTGGACCTTCGGAGGCAGCATGATTATTTTAGCCGCCTTCCTGTGGATGCCTATGCTTTCGGGACCTGATGGTTTGGAGCGCGTTTTGTTCAATTTGACCGGAAATGAAGAATATGAGCCAGAAAACAATGTGAATTATAATGGAGCACCCCTTCCGGACTATGGGTTTCCGATTGGGGAAAATACCTATATTCAGTCATGGCTTGTGGGGCTCATCGGGGGAATAATCACAGCAGTATTTATGTTTATTCTCTTTAAGATTGTTAAATTGCAAAAACTGAGTAAGCCTGCCGTTTCAATTGCAAATGAAGCTGAGACTGAATCGAATCTATAACAAAAATCAGTATTCCGACAACGAATAACAATGGCAAGTCTAGCAAAATCCCTCAATCGGGAATTTCAAAACTATCTAGCGTTTGAAAAAGAACATACCCGAGCGACTCTTTTTTTTTCTGTTTCTCCACTTATCAAATTATTGCATACGGTCTGGTTGCTATTAGTTGTCAATACCTTTTTACCCGATCCAAGGTTTTGGGCAACCCTTTCCTTTGGATTACTTCTTATATCTCTGATGGTTCGCATCAATTTTTCCCGGCTTATGAAATTCGTAGTGATCCTGGGAATTCTGTATCCACTCATCGTAGCGATTCCAATCTTGTTTATAACCCCCGGAAATGTATGGGCAACAATCCCCCTCGGAGAATGGATCACTTCAAACCCTAATGCATTTACCATTACTATTACTAATGAAGGCATAATGGTAGCGGGAATATATTTCCTGCGGATTTTTACGAATGTAACTGTGGTGGCGTTCTTAATTCTTTCGACTCCTTTCACGCACATTATCCACGCATTGCGCCAGCTCAAGGTGCCAACCGTGTTTACTTCCCTTTTGATGCTCACCTATCGGTATTTCTTCTTCTTTTTTGAAAATCTTGTGTCCATAATCCAGGCTGATGAAAGCCGTCATGTGCGAAAACTTCCCTTTATTCAACGATTTGCCCACCTGTCCAATCTATTTGGTAATCTATTGCTGCGCTCCCTTCATCAAGGTGTAAATGTGCATCGGGCAATGTTGGCGCGGGGATACAATGGAGAATTTCCTCTATTGGAATTCAGCTCGAATCGAAAAGCCACAATTATTTATATCGCAATCATTTTAGTGTATTTGGGATTAGGGTGCTTCTTCTATTTCATTTGGTAATCAGAATTTAAAATTTGTATCAATAATCATCCCAGAGTGAATTTTATGCCTACCGCAAAATCTACCACGAATTCTACCACACAACCTACCACAGTACCTGTAATTGTATTCGAGGATGTATCGTTTTCTTATCATTCCCAAGTTCAAATCCTTCATAATCTTTCGTTTTCCGTGAACCAAGGGGATGCTATGGTATTTTTGGGTGAAAATGGGTCGGGAAAATCTACTCTGTTTCTAAATTTGCTCCATTTGGTATCGGGACATTCGGGGTCAATCGTGGTTGAAAATCTCGAGGTATCCCGTAAAACCGAAAAAAAGGTCCGCCAACGGGTGGGAATCATATTCCAGAATTCCAATGATCAACTCTTTCTTCCAACGGTTAAAGAGGAGATCGCTTTTGGCCCCTATAACTTAGGATTCTCGGGGGAGGATCTGGAAAATCGTATTATTCATGCAGCCAAGTCGATCGGTGTGGACGATATCCTGGATAAAAAAATCTTCCATCTTTCCCAGGGTGAGAAGAAGCGGGTTGCCATAGCGGCAGTCTATGCAATGGATCCCGAGATTTATTTATTCGATGAACCCTTTGCCAATCTGGATCCGAAGACAAAAACTGATCTGGCCCAAATATTGCTGGAATTGCACCAACAGGGCAAAACCATTTTGTTGATTAGCCATGATCTTGATCGTTTGCCCGAATTTTTTACACGTGCCATTGTTCTCCACGCGGGAGCCAAAACCTTCGATGGGACATTGCGTGACCTTTATTCCCATTCCGAAATTCTAACCCAGGCAAATTTACAGGTTCCTTCGGTGGTTGAGTTATATAATCTGGTGAAAAATAAACTAATGGAACGAAATCCTCATCTTATTGAAAAAATAGGAGGGGAGATTCCTGCGAATCCGAAATCGATACCTATTCCCATTACGATAAATGAATTTTCCAAGATATTGGATCGAACCTTGGATAAAATACTGGAACAAATTCTGGAAAAGACAAATTAATTCAGAATTGTGGAATTGGAAACGGTTCAAAGTAATCCGACCCAATACAAAAGGGTTACCCCCTCCAACAACAAAAAGGTTTCGACGGCAAACAGCGCCCATAAAATCCCTAAGGTTTTTTTGTTAACAAATTTATCTACTTTTTCTGAAACGTCCCAGAGTGTCTTAAACTCAACGTATGACATTGTTTTATCTACTCCATCTGTTCCATCTGCTCTATCTGCTCCTTCATATTGCTTCGCTTTCATAATTCGAAAGGGTATAGTGAGCAGAAACGAACCTAAAAACACCCCAATCGACATCAGCATGGGGATAATTATCAATTCTGTTTCATCGATTGATCTGACCGCCAGATAAAATTCAAAATAATATAGGGTAAAGGCAAAAATTGCAAGAAATGAAAAGAGTGTGGACCAGGTGGGGGCCTTGAACACTCCCGATACTAACAACATACCGGCCAGCAGTGTCATTAACACCAGCCCCATTAAATAGAACCAAAAATTACTTAATTCGAGAATACCCCCAAAAATAACCTTGACGATTGTATTGCAAAGCAGGATTCCGTAATAACTGTACATTGCCCCGAGCATCCCCTTTCCACCAAGTAGGATTGCGGCCACCACGCGATTTTCCGAGGTTAAATTGGAGGGAATCCAGATCCTAAACAACATGACAATAGTTAGGAATAGAAACCCGAAAATCGTGCCAAATAGGGGGGTGAGCAACCACATTTTATATACCTCCGATGGACCCAGACCCGGACCCGATTGGAACGAGCTGGCCTCCCTCTTTTATGAATTCTACCCTATCGATGATATCGCCTAACGTGGAATATGTGGTTAACACAATTCCCGATGGGGAAAATTCCAACTGGGAGTAAAAGGGCCCCATGGCCTGAACTTGACTGTATTCACTGGTTCGCATGATGCTATTCTGTAATCCCGCACCCCCACCTAAGCAGAGATAAGTATGATTTTGGAAATAGAAACGCTCATAGCAATGGATATGACCATAAATAACAAGAGACACGTTGTATTTTTCTATTACCGGGATTAAATTTCGTTTCAAATCTTCATTTTCCCCCGACGAAGACAAAATCGGGCGATGTAATACCAAAATCCGATAGTCTTGTGCCAACCCTTTTTCCAATGTTTCATTTATCCACGCGTAGTGGGCATCATTGGAGGGAATTCCCTTCGGCACATCACCCCCGACGGCAATTTCTGCCATAACAAACTGCACGTTACTCCAATTGAAGGCATAATATCTTCCGTTAGGATGCGATTGCGTAAAATAATCCGTATAGAGCCCATTGACATCATCACCATCATGATTTCCGGGTACGGTGATCATGGGAAACTTCGAGGAATATTTTTCACTGAGTTGGAAGTAATAGTCCCACGCCTCTTGATCGTACGGTTCCTGACAAATATCACCCGCATTAATAACAAAATCGGTATCCTGCAGGTTCGCCAGAGATCTGGCAATGACCTCATAATGACCGATGCCCATGGCTTGTTGGGTATCAGCAATAAGGGTAATGTTGAAGGAGGTTCCGGGTAATGGTGCCGTTTTGAATGTTTGTACCGCAGATTGCGGGTTTCCATCGGTATCCACAATCCGATAATAATATCGCGTATTAGACACAAGACTATGTAATTTTGCGTGATGGATGGAGGTCTCCGAACTATCATTGAAGTTAAATTCTAAGTCTTCTGCATCTGATCCGTATAGCACATAGGAACCTGTAGGATTTTCCGTTTCCCACGAAATGTAAATTTCCGAGAGGGGATCTAACCCACCCCAATGTACATAGGGCGCTTTTTCTGTGGGGCTGCTATTTTGGATAGAATCATCTATTAATAAAAACAGAGGGAGCGGACTGACAATTAGCAATGTGAGAAGTATTTTTCCCAGCCATAGGAATCGTGATTTCATTGTAAGAATGAAAAAAATTGTTCAATTAAAAATTTGCTATTCGGCCCTCTTTCGTAAAATTTAAGTATCCATAACACCTTGCACCTCATTAAAGGAAATTAGGATAGATAGTTGGTTTGGGGATTGAATTTCTTCCCGTATAACATAAACGTTCATTTTCTTACAAATATTCTATAAATATTCGGACGGAGATGAAGAGAAAGATGAACCTTTTTTACTTATATGAAACAATTGATAATTAGGTTAAACAAATATTTAGGTTAAAATACTATGTCAGATCAAGATTCATCCTTATCTCTGGGGGAATATGAAGAGAAATTCAATAAATATTCCCATTCCGCCAAAACCACTTTAGGCTTCGGTCTAGGTGCCATGACTGATCAAATGTCACATCAATTCTTCCAATTCGCTGCTTTTACGTTCTATTATGCAGTAGTTGGGATAGATCTCTTTTGGCTGGCTCCGTCCTATATTCTTTTTGCCATTTGGGATTCAATCAACGATCCACTAATTGGAGCACTTTCGGATCGCACTGTCAGCAAGTACGGGCGCCGCAGATTCTGGGTGCTACTTAGTTTGATACCATTTGCGCTCTGTAATGTCTTCCTCTTCTTTCCGCCTGCATTTTGGCCAATACCTATTGTTTCCGAAGGGTGGAACACTGCATACATGATTTTCATGATTTGTATGTATGATCTCTTCTATTCGATGTTCTCGGCTAATCAAACTTCCCTATTTCCCGAAATGTTTAAATCGGAAAGTGAACGTGGACGCGCCAATCGGATTAAAAATACATTGACAATTATTGGGTTACTACTCGGATTTGCCTTACCTTCTTTCTTAATCAAACCTATACTAATATAATTTCTAATGTCATTTGGATTTATAGATAATCCTTTTTTAAACCATTTTATCGCATCTTCATATTTTCCCTGGCTGCTATAAACTTCGCCCATACCAGTGTAATTATCGGAGTTTTCCGGATTTATTTCCATCTGTTCAGTAAACCA
>JABCSI010000042.1 GCA_018238965.1 Promethearchaeota archaeon | reverse complement strand
GAATCCATATTACAATAGAATTAAAGAAAAGACAAGTTATATCTCCTTTTATTTAGACGAGATTTTGTCGGAAAACCCCCGTAGATTATCGAATAATCTCGCGATATGGATTTCAAATCAGGTCAGATTAATTTGTTTTAAGATCAATATACCGACCAATCACGCCAAATATCGACTTATTAATTAACTAAGTCATTAGTGTCCCGAGCATAAATATCCGCGCTCAGTATTGATAGTTGCCATGAACAAAATAGAACAAATGCCCGTAATTCCCCTAAGTACGAAGAATAACCAACTATCAGACAATAAGAAATTCTTGAAAATTAAAGCAGAAGTTGCAAGATTATGCAATTTTCCTGATGATTCTTTTATACCATCACAACAATCCTTGAAGACAATATCACTAATGGGTAGAATGTCTCCTTCTGAAGATGCTGCGCTTGCTTTGGAAATAAAGAAGATTAATTCATACGGAGGATCTCCAACTGTCGATTTTTCATACGATTTCATTAAAATAATGGAAGAAAGGCCCCAAATAGGATTAATATTGATGGGTGGAAAAGAATTTGGAAAAATAATGGTTAAAGGGAATGGATTTCCTCTTCAATATAAACAACAAATGAGTGCTGCAAAATTTTCTTTTTGTGTGGCTCCAAATATCAATCTCGAAACGGAAATTGAGGGGTGGAGTACATTAACAACAAGCCAGAAAGATATATTAGAACGATTCCAAGTACAAACTTGTGTTTACCAAAACTATTTGACTTTCCGCTACAATCTTAGATATACTAGAGTTATTGATGGATCTCTTACTTATTTTTATCCTACATGGAACGTCGCTTGGAATGGAATAAATTATGGCACTACAGCAAAGATCGATGATTTAATTCACAATGGATTTGTTGCCGTCACAAATAATGATCTTCAAACATTATTCTAAGCCCAAATGTGGCGGTTTTAGAACAAATGCGAATTTCTTTTCTCTAAAATCCAATTTTCGCCATTTAAACGGAGGGGGAGGCAAAAAAAAAAAATTTCTCGAATTTTATAAACCCCACTCGTAGTGGAGGTCCATGAATACAGGCAAAATCGAAGTTTCCCAGATGACTCTAAAACGCTTTATCTCTGACGAGGGGATAGAAATCACCTATTATAAACAAATAAATGGGCACAGGCGGATTCGAACCGCCGATTTCTTGCACGTCAAGCAAGCATATTGGTCTTCATTAAAACGAAATGTTTTAAAAAATAACCACTATATTATGCGCCCATGAAAATGAGTAATTTAGTAAAATTGGAAATGGATTAAAAATTTTTTGGGCTATAAACAAGAGTATAAAAAAATAGGGAAAGCGTAGATCAACTTGATAAGTGGGTATAATTACAATGTATAAATATCTTTATCATCTTGATTGATAAAGTGGCCATTTTCTGCTGAATTCCAGTTTACGGCGGCACATTCCCTTCGCATCTCGAGAATGGCATCAATTTTAGCATCATCAATAATTACTTTCATTTTATTGTCATCATTAATTTGGGCAGGAGATAAGTAGGATACAATATCATCAATGTGATCATGCCCCAATTTTATACAACAATTGAGGACTTCTTGCTGGGTTAGTTCACGTTTTAAACGTAAGGAAATTTTTGCAACAAGAGATTCAAGGGATTCAATTTTTGTAATTTCTAACACAACCATCTTAGTAATAGAATAACACATATATTAACAGCTCTCATTTGTGAAAATCGATTAGAAATATTCATATGAAAAAGGCATTATGCAATTATTCAATTTGGGGTTTTTCTTCAATCGGTTCCAGCAAAATCGCAGAATTAATAAACCCCAATTATCTCTATCAAGGCATATAAATGTCAGATTTTGGATTGAAAAAACTGAAAAAAACGATTCGGGGTCTCATGATTCCCGCTTCCGATCCAGCAACCAAAAAATACATGGCCGAACAGAAGAAAAGAGCCGATATTTGGGAAGCCAATGAGAAATCTCCGGAATATGGTTTTTCCAAAATTGGTCGCCTGCTAATGGAAAATCCCATAGACCGCATCAAATATCTAAACGTAAAGGAAAATATGACAGATAAATTTTCCTTTAAGGATCGATTATATCGAATACGGGGCGCAAGACACATGATCGGCGCCGTAGGACGAATGTCTACCCAATATCGAAGTTTGAAAGCAAATAAGTTAGTCACAACCAGGATGTTGGAAGAAATAGATAGCAATGGGTTGTGGAATTCATTAAATAAATACACTCTTGAAAAATGGAGTATTAAGCGGATAGGATTCACCCAAATACCCCACGAATTTGTAATCCGGGATCGCTATATACTGTACAAATATGCTCTGGTGTTTATCGATGAAATGCGTAAACCGTATATCGATGA
Organism: Promethearchaeota archaeon; assembly: GCA_018238965.1. GTDB lineage: Archaea > Asgardarchaeota > Lokiarchaeia > Sigyniarchaeales > Promethearchaeaceae > Harpocratesius. The sequence goes on along the minus strand of JABCSI010000042.1, from coordinate 16,225 downwards.
TGCCCCCCAGGGAAAAGCCGGATTTGAAACTTTTCGGATCTATAACCATTTGGGAAAGGCAGTTTTGGATATCGGCAAATGGCTACGAAAACGGGGAATTAAATGCCAACCGAATCATCCCCTGGGCGGATTAGTCTCCTATGTCCCATTGGCGGGAAAGGCAGGATTGGGATGGCAAGGTATGAATGGGTTACTTGTCACACCTGAATTTGGGCAGCGCCAACGTATTGCTGCAATATACCTCGAACTCCCTATCTTCAAGTTTACGGATTCAACAGAGCATAGATGGATCGAAAAATACTGTGAAACGTGCAAATTGTGCCAAAAAGAATGTCCGCCCGACGCTATACAAGATACAAAAAAAGTCTATAATACAGACATCGAAACCATAGGGCGAATGGCGCGGTGTTTGGATCCTATCAAGTGTCACCCCCAATTTAACAAAATGGATGGCTGTAGTATTTGCATTAAGGTTTGCCCCTTCTCCCAAAGTCCAGGAATATACAAAAAATTGAAGAAAAATTATGTATAAATCTCTGGTAAAATTTATCTTCTCTACAAGAAACCTAATCCAAGAACATCAAAATGCCAGTAACCTAATTATTGCAAAATTATTGAAGATATGCAAGTAGAAATGAAAAATAATGAATAAAAATGAAGAAATAAGAAATAATTAGCAAAAAAATGGTATAAAATAATTAGACGTTCAATACTTCCCTAACTTCGGGAATTTTCTCTTTTAAAATTTGCTCAATCCCGTTTTTTAGAGTCATTTGCGAGTAGGGACATCCACGGCAATGACCTTGCAGAGCGACAGTGATGGTACCATCGTCGTCAACTTTAACCAGTTCCACATCTCCACCATCGGCTTGAAGGCTGGGGCGAATTTGGTTCAGAACAACAGTAACGTTATCTTTCCATGACATAATTTTGGGTCTCCAATTAGTTCGGTAAGTAAATTAACACGGGAAAAAAAATGAATTTACTCCTTATAGTAAATAAAGAAAAATCGCTTAAAAATTATCCAAAAAAAAGCTGTATACCAAAATCAATAATATTTTCTTTTTGTGTGGCTCCAAACCGGCGATAGTACATATGAAGACAAAATTATTATATTTTTTATTGGTTGTTTACCAATTCTTGTTTTATTTTTAATACTTGTTGCTTCAAAGATGATAGCTCATTAATAATGACGTTCCAAATTCGTTTAGCACTCACATTAAAATAAGCATGGCTAAGAATATCGCGCATTCCAGCAATTTTTTTCCAAGGAATGACATCGTACTTCAATCTAACATCTGTAGGAATATTTTTAACTGATTCTCCGATTATTCCTATACGCCTGCAAACAGCGTCTTGAATCAATTGGTTTTGATAGAAATCATTTTCCGAGATATCTTCTGTATATTCAAAAATTCGTTCAATTGATTCTAAAATATCATCGATATAAACAAAATAATCTCGTTTCATATGATGACCACTTGTTCTTTTAAGATATGGTTCTTCAAAGCAGGTTTTAAAGCAGAATATTCTACTAAATCGATGTTAAGTCCCAATTTCTCTTCAATATCAAATTTTATATCCATATAATCCAGCAGACTAGCATCTTCGCCCATTTCAATAAGAATATCAACATCACTGGATTCAGTGGATTCACCTCTTGCCAACGAGCCGAATATAGAGGCCTTCATAATCTGATGCTTAGCAAGAATAGGGACGAGCTGCTTTTTAACTTCTTCCAGTGTTATCATTATCCTAATTACCATAACTTCATTAGATGTTATAATTTTATCTAAAAAAAAAATGTTCGAATATTTTATTTATCATATTAGATCAAGGCATTTTTTCTCGAAGAACTTGGAGAAGTGGAAGATCTTATCCGCGTATCCTACCTAAAGAAAGAGGATTTCTTTCGGAGGAGTTAAAATCTTAATCTTTTTTTAACAACCAATACCAGAGGGGTCTAATTTTGATTTTAAATTCTTCTTGGAACATAGTGGAATATTCATCCTCGGTAAGGATATAACCTTCCTCGAGATTTAATTCTTTTAACGCTTCTATCAATCCCGATATCTCGTGATTTCTCGTGATTTCATTGCTCATTTCAACCGTCACTTGGATAGCGGTCTGAACGTGGAGGTGATCTTGATCTTTAACGATAAAGTCGCATTCTCCTTTACCCCGAAAATAATACACCTTATATCCTAACCGTTTCAGTTCAATGTAGACCAGATTTTCAAATAACCGCCCTTGATTGGGGGAAAATTTAAAGCTTACCATTTCGATTAAGCCATTATCGATGCAATAGATTTTCCTGGGGGAAGTTATTTGTTTTTTATAAGAAAAATCATATTTCTTAACCTGAAAGAACAAAAAAGCCGATTCCATATATTCCATATAAATCTTTATCGTATTGATCGAAACATCGAAGGTTTTCCGAAGAAGATTTTGAGATGCAAGGTTGGCCACATTTGAAAGAAAATAAATTCCAAGGTCTTTAATTAAACGTGCATTGCGGATGTGAAATCGACCCACGATATCCTTCAGAATGATATTGTCAAAATACTCCTGCAATCGTTCCTGTGTAGGATTTTCTAAATATTCGGGAATCATGCAGTTTTTATAATAGCGATTAAACCAATGTTTCCATTTCGCCTTGTGAATCTCGAGATTAAAATACTCGATAGTGCTGCTATCTTCAATTTCCGTGCTTTCTTTATGATACTGTAGATATTCTCGAAAAGAAAATGGGTATATTTCGAGTCTTACAAACCGTCCCGTTAATCTCATCGAAATTTCTTCACTCAACAAGGTCGAATTCGAGCCAGTAATAATAAAATGGATGGTTTCCTCTGGAATATCGTACTTTGTGCGTAAAAAGTGTTCAAACTTTTCAATATTTTGAATTTCATCCAATAGAAAATACACAGGACCGGAAGGATTAATTTCTTCTCGATATACTGAATATATTAAATCCAAGAGTTCCAACGAATAAAACTTGTAGAGTCGAAAGTCTTCCAGATTTACATATAAAATTTGCTTGGGATCAATCGAATGCATTAAATTTTGTATGGTAAGTCTTAAAAGCACAGTCTTTCCGACCCTCCGTGGACCTTGCAGAACAACTATCGCTCTACTTTTCAGATATTCGAATATTTTATTCAGATATTGCGGGCGAAACGTGTAATCAAAATCTACTTTTCTATGCCAGAAATTTTGTGTGCGCAAAATTGCAAACAGAGCTGGTTTTTTAATCAAAATGATCCCTTGATCATTATATAGAGTAAGAAAATAAAAAAGTTTGTCAGTATATATTGAAAATTTTCCATTCTAGTTTATCACTATACTGATCAAGCTAGTCACCAAAAGCCCTATCGTGCATTAGGGCATTTTTTCTCGAAGAACTTGAAGAAGAGGTAGATCATTCCCGCTAAGAATCTTCAGTAAAGCCCCACCACCGGTAGATACCGTAATTCTATCTGCATATCCTGACATTTCGGCAACAGCACCCATATCTCCACCTCCAATTGCAACAAATGCACCAGCATCGGCTGCAGCGGCCATGGCTTCCACAATTTCATAGGAGGATTTCTTGAAATTTTCCATCTCGAAAATTCCAGGAGGACCGTTAGCAACTATCGTTTTTGCAGATTTAAGGATTTCTTGATATTGTGCAACTGTTTTTGAGCCGATATCTCCGGTTGAGACATTCATGGGTCCTACTTCTGCAGTTGCTATTTCTTTCCGCACACCATTTTCCTCGTAGGCTAAATCTACAGGTAATATTATGGCATCGGGATATTTTTCACACACCGCAACAATTTCATCTTTGTGGGCAATAAGATCCTCTTCAATGATTTTTCGGTTTACATCCCCTGTTGAAATTCCTTTGGCCTCTAAAACAAGAATAGCAGTAAGTCCACACATCAAAACTTTATCAATACTGCCATTTTCAAGATTAAATTTCACCGCTTCAAATTTATCCCAAGCCTTTGCTCCACCTACAAGCCATACCGAGGGTTTTTCTGGTTTGAAAAGTTTTTCCACCATCTTTAATTCCCGTTCGACTGTGGGTCCGGCGCAAATTGCGGGCCATCCAATAAGAGATACATGGGCGCGATGAGCGGCTCCAAATGCATCATGGACAAAATAATCAAATAGCGGGGATAATTTCTTAACGAGATCGGTTTGTTCCGCTTCTACAATGCTTTTTACTTCGGTTTCGGTTTTCCATAAACGAACGTTATTGAGAACTAGCACTTCACCGGGGTTTAAGGCCTTAATAGCATTAATGGCTTCATCCCCAAATAAATCCTTGACATATTTGACCCGCCCCCCCAAATATTCATTCAAACGGTTGGCGTGTAATTCTAAATCGATGCAATCGGGTTTTCCCAATCGACTTTGGTGGGCGATGAGTACAACAGCGGCTTCCTTTAAGGCTTCCATTGTTGGAATAATCGCTTTTATCCGCGGATCACTCCGAATTTCATTTTTCTCGAGATCAATGCTGGAATTGATATCCACACGAACGAGTATTTTCTTCCCTTTGATATCAAAATCGGTGATATTTTTAAATTTAATTTCGGGCATATTAGTCTCTACCTCACATTAAATTAAGAGGGCGGGATAAAAAGAATTTTTGAAAAAATGTGATTAAGCCAATTTTACTTTACTTCATTAGGAATTAGGGAGCACTTTTGGTCATTTCTGGAGTATTGGCATCCACTTGAGGCTTTTCCTTATATAAAGTTAATTTTACAAGTAAAACACTCACACCCAAAGTATACAAGAGGAGTAAACCGAAATAGAAAGGAATATCCACGGACAAGCCTAAGTAAATCATCCCAAGAACATTGAATAAATACAGAAATTCAAAATAAATTAATGGAAAATAACCCGAAATACCCTTTATCGGATGAATCTTGTGCTTTATAAAATAAATACCGAGAATTATGATTGATCCGAGATACATGATCAAGAATATCAACCATACCCAACCAGAAAGTGGAATAGTCAAGGAAAGAACCCCCAACAACAGGATTTCTGCCCCAACAATACAACCAATAGTTCGAATTACCAAAGTGGTTAAATTCGATTTACGAAATTTGGCATCGAAGAGATGGAGTATAAGGGAACTTATAAAAATCACAAGAAACCATCCGTAGAAATTTTCATATGCGATCCCCATAAAATCTGTGTTGGTAATCGTTAAAACAGCAGGATGATCGGTCCAAGTCCAATATCCGCCATCCAATCGAACTGCCACTATGTCCGAGAATAAATCAAGGGAAACCACGAATGTTGCTTCAAATATTGTCCGTAAAAATATAGGTAGGCTAAAACATTCACTTATTTCGTGGGATATTTCGAGCAACATCCCCCAAGCTAACCCAATCATGATGGGAACATTTAGAGGTTCTTTTCCAACTAAGAAAATAAAATCCTGGCTGTAGAAATAACCTTGAGAAAAATATATACTTAGGTATTCAAGGATTACGCCAAAAATTGCACCTGCAATTATGGTTGACAATGCCCGATAGTCCTTCTTCTTCAAAACTCGGATTATTGCAATAATGAAAAAGATCGTGGTTATAATTTCAAATGTTATAATCCATATGGCCATGTTATTAACTATAATCCCATAAGATTTTATATTTCATTATTTTATTGGAATATATTTTTTTTGAGGTGCTCTGTACTTCTTTTATTATGAATAACACCGCCCCCGAATTGCCAAGCATTTGTAATCGCCCTGTTGCAGAATGCAAAGACTGTACGATAAATGAAGAACTGTTTTGCACACTATCATGGAAAGATAGTCTTAAATTTGGAATAGGATTTGTAGTTCTCATCACCGGTATGATTTGGGGGATAATTCACGCCTATAATGAATTAAAAATCTCTAAATTTGCAGAAATCGCAATTATCCTCGGATATTTTATATTTTTATTTGGATTTTTGCAATTGTGGGAAAACCGTATTTTGTGCAGTCACTGTCCTTATTATGGCCGCGAAGAAGAATCTGTGCTTCATTGTTATGCAAATTTCGGATTACGAAAGCTGTATAAATATCATCCGGAGCCAATGTCAAAATCAGAGCAGATCCAGTTTCTCATAGGAGTTGGAGTCATCATGGGTTATCCGATAGTTTTCTTGGCTGTTTTCAAAGAATATCTGTTCTTAACAATAACAATTGCAGGTGATTTACTTTGGCTCATCATTTTATTGACCCAAACCTGTCCAAGGTGCCCGAATTTTTCCTGTCCCCTCAATCGGGTACCAAAAAAAACTATTACTGCATATCTTAGGAAAAACGATCGTATGCGGGAAGCTTGGCTAAAGGCAGGCTGGAAGATGGAAGAATGACAAGTTTGTTCTTATAGCAAAAAAATGGATGCACATTAAGAAAATTTAAGTATTTCAACAAACATAATTTCATCTATGAGTAATTTGCTAAGTGCATTTGTCAAGGCTCGATGGCGCTTTAAACATTGGGATCAAGCGAAAATTCATAAATTTCAAGAGCGACAAGCCAGTAAAATTGTTCAATATGCGGTCGCCAACTCTAAATTTTACCAATCCCATTACAACAACAAAAATCTTGACGACGTGGCCCAACTCCCGTTGATTGATAAGCAAATTATGATGGAAAATTTTTCAATCTTCAATACTGCAGGGCTAACCAAAGAGGAATGCCTGAAATTTTGCCTCCGGAATGAGGAAACCCGGGACTTTTCGCAGAAATACAAAAATTTCATTATAGGAATGTCCACCGGCACTTCCGGAAATCGTGGGTTAGAAATGGTTACTAAAAAAGAAGCCAGTCTCATCCAAACAACATTTATCTCCCGCTTTCCGATACCTTTACGAGGACGATTTCGCTTAGCATTTATATTACGAGTCTTCTCACCCGGATTTAACGTCAATATCGGCAAATTTCAGATGAAATATGTTTCACCCATGGATACTTTGGAGAATATTGTTGAGAAATTAAATCAAATGCAGCCCACGGCATTATCGGCGCCTTCTTCGATGCTGAAAATACTGGCCGAGGCTAAGCAAGAGGGTTCACTTAAAATTAATCCCAATTTGGTTGTTTCCTATGCCGAAGTTCTTTCCCCTGATACCGAGCAATATCTACAAAAAATTTTTGCAACGGAAATTCTCGAAGTCTATAAATGCACAGAGGGTATGATCGCGCAATCGTGCAAAGAGGGCAGATTGCATATCAACGAGGATCTCTTAATTGTTGAAGTGGTGGATGAAAATGAAAATCCCGTTCCACCCGGCACCCCCGGTCATGTAATTGTCACCGATTTAGTTAAACGCACCACGCCAATTATCCGCTATCGATTGAATGATATTTTAACTTTAGATCCGGAACCGTGTCCTTGCGGATCTAATTTTCGAGTTATTAAACAAATTCAAGGGCGAGAAGATGATATGTATTTAGGGCAACGCAACGGGACCCAACAACCGCAATTTATTTTTGGGGATTATATTCGAAGGGCGATCGTATCGACCTCAGATCACATCAGGGAATACCGAGCTATGCAAGAAAATCCCAAGAAAATTAATATCGAATTGGACCTAATGCGTGAATTTCAAACGGCCGAAGAGGAATCAATTTTCCTTTCAGAATTACCTACTAAAATTACCCAACTGTTTGAGAGACACGATTGTGAATCCCCCGAAGTGAACATTGTGTTTAAATCAATAACCCACGATTTCAATTTGAAGTTGCGGAGAATATTTAGGAATTTTAAGAAATCCGATTATTTCTGAAATTATTTCTGATTGGAAAAGAATTAGAAGGGAAGAAAAAAAATGAATGAAATGAAAAAACAAAGTGAATTACTGGCCTCAAAACCAATAAAAAGATGGTATGGAATTGATATCTTCCGTGGAATCGGCATTTTAGGGATCATTTTCATCCATGGAGTCATTATGAACTATGCACAAATAGACAATATTGATCTGGATAATTTACCACCCTATTTAATGGTATTATATATAATGGATTTCTGGGGGGGAATTTACGCGCTAATTTCGGGCACTGTCAACATTTATGCCATCTATCAGCACTCAGTTTTGGTTAACGAGCAATCGGACATAGTTAAATTTGAAAACAAATATGAAGGTTATCGATGGAAATATCTGTTTAAATATGGATTCATTCTTCTACTTCTACATTTTCTTTATAGCTATGCTCTGGGACCCACTTACCACGACTTCGAGACCCAAATTCATAAATATTCATTAATCCCTGGGATTCTACGCCAAGGATGGGGATATTCGGTAAATCCAGAAAGAATGGTCACCGGTTCCGCACTCTCAATGGTTGCAATGAATCTCCTTGTATTGGGTATTCTGGCATTCTGGCTCTTTAAAAATAACCCCAAACAAAAATTGAAGAGGAATAAGCGAATTTTTTTGGTATTGGGATTCATTTTTATTAGTCTTGCTTTTTTTCAGATTCCCCTAAACTATATCTACCTTAATTTAGTCGATGCGGAAAAATATTTCATCGCTCTGTTCTTGGGAATACTCGTTGGATATCCCTATCCTTTCTTCCCCTTTTTTGGATATGGGTGTATTGGAGCCTACTTTGCTCTGGTATTAGCGGATAAATCCACTAAAAGAACCCTTCATCGTCAATTGTGGTTAATGCTTCCATTCCTCATAATTGGAATAATTGCCTTCTTTCTCCCAAATGATTTCTATGAAAAATACAACCTTTTGGATGATATATTTATGTCCTACATCATGGTTAACATTAACCTTGGACTCTTTGTTCTCTTTCTATTTATGGCAATTAGAATTGTGGATTTTTCAAGCATAAAAACAAAGATGATCGAAGTTAAGAGTCCTTCGAGATTTTTCCAATTCTTCATAACCGTGGGGCAATATTCCCTAATTATTTACTTACTTGAATCAACTGTTCGAGAATTGGTTGCTTCTGGGCTCACTGCCCTATTCCCCGGATGGAATGAAACAATTCCGAATTGTTTTGCATTTGGGGGAGTTTTGGTCATCATATGGATAGGTCTAATCTTTTTACTTACCAAAATGAAGTGGATCCCCAATAATAAAAAATGGAAAAAGATTGGTTCATCATGAAGCCGATCTTAAAAAAGACACTTTCACATGATTGGCACATTCTTCAACCTGAAAGGTCAATAGAAGTAATCGGTGATGCACCAATCACCGTATTTGAAGCCTGTCTTCAACATGATCTGATCCCGGATCCCTTCTATGGCACAAATGAACAGGAAGTCAAGTGGGTATTTGAATCAGATTGGATTTTTACCAAGGAATTCGAATTATCACCTCAGAATCTTGCCTATTCTTCTATTATTCTGTGTTTTCACGGCTTAGATACAATTGCAGAGGTTTTTTTGAACGATACCCCCCTTGGTTCATGTAAAAACATGCACCGAAGCTATTCCTTTTCCATTCGGGAAATTTGTAATGAGGGAATGAACTATCTCAAAATACATTTTCAGAGCCCCCTAAAAATTGCTAAAGCAAAATCACAAGAATTTAAAACTGATTTAAATACGGGTTCGGCAGGGATTCCTGGAGTGCCATATTTGCGCAAAGCACAATATTCATTCGGTTGGGATTGGGGACCCCAATTACCGGATATCGGTATATGGAAGCCGGTTGAATTGATATTCTGGGATAAATGCAAAATTCAAAATGTACATATAAAATCCGATGTAAATTTTGCAGATTTAGATAAACGTGACCCTCTAACGAACTTGCCTCTGGCACATTCCGCTACGATTAATGCAGAAATCAACTTAGAGTTAAGCGGTACCAATCAAACCAATCAAGATCCCGCCCAATCATACCTTCTCCTTACCATTCTGGACAAGGATGATGAAATTTTCAACAGTTCTCCTTTACCAATTGTCCAATCCCAGACTTTGGAAGGAATACAAATCGACAAGCCCACATTATGGTGGACGCACGACATGGGTGCTTCACACCTCTATACGGCAGTTGTAAAGCTGTATCTCGAAGAAATACTGGTGGATTCATGGAGAGCTTCGTTTGGAATTCGAGAATTGCAATTGATTCAAAAAAAAGACAAATGGGGGCGGTCATTTTTCTTTCGGTTAAACCGACTTCCCATATTCATAAAAGGTGCTAATTGGATTCCGGTGGATTCCTTTATTCCCCGTGGATTTAAACAGGGATTATATGCTTCCAATATTCAGGCAGCACGGGATGCAAATTTCAATATGCTCCGGGTTTGGGGTGGGGGAATCTATGAAATCGATGAATTCTATCAGTTATGCGACGAAATGGGAATTTTAGTTTGGCAGGATTTCCCCTTCGCATGTGCCCTCTATCCCGCAGATCAAGATTTTCGAGAAGAAATCGAGGCCGAAGCCCGGGAAAATATTATTCGATTGCGCAATCATCCCAGTCTTGCCCTGTGGTGCGGTAATAACGAAATTGAACATCTTTGGATAGATTTACAATGGCAGGCAAAATCAATTGCGAATTGGAAAGCACACAGAAATGCCTATCGAGATTATTTTTACAAATTATTACCGGATTTGGTTAACGATTTAGATGAGCAAAGAAATTATTGGCCCAGTTCTCCAACACGATCTGATAAAAAACCTAGTTTTGGATATTTTGCCTCAAATTCTCCGAATTCTGGAGATTCCCACTATTGGATGGTATGGCATGGAGGATTTCCCTTCAAGGCCTACCGCAGATTTTTCTCCCGCTTTATGTCGGAGTTCGGATTTGAATCCTTCCCAGAAATTGAAACCATCAACAGCTTCTGTCCCGTAGAAGACCAAAATTTCTATTCCCCCATTATGGAAAACCACCAAAAGAACCCCGCCGGCAATAAGAAAATCTTTAATTACATGAAAAAGCGTTTTCAAATCCCCCCTTCCTTTTCCCATCAGGTAATATTGTCACAAATCACCCAAGCAGAAGCAATTGAGTATGGAGTGGAGCATTGGCGCAGGAATCGAACATATAATCGGTGTATGGGCGCCCTATTTTGGCAATTGAATGATTGTTGGCCCGTTGCCAGTTGGTCATCTATAGATTATTATGGAAAATGGAAAGCATTACACTATTTTGCAAAACGATTTTTTGCACCACTCTTTCCCAGTATAGAGGAGACAAAGCGCACGGTAAAATTATGGATAACTAATGATTATCCAAGAGATGTAGCGGGAACATTGGAATATTGGATCATGGATGCGAAGGGAGAAATCTACCAACATGAGAGCCTTGGAACAGAAATCAAGGAATTGAGCTCCAAAATGCTGCGCAAAATTAGCATATCCAAAAAACTCGCACCAGGGCAAGGTGATAATAAGTTATTTGTTTATTTAGTGCATCGTAGTCAGAATTTACCGCACGAGAACGAATTTTATTCTTTCAGATTCCTACACCCTCCGAAGAAATACGCGCTTGAAAAGCCCGAAATTTCATGGGAATTGAAAAAGTATGAGTTTCTGGATTCTTCAGTATTACGAGTTGATATGCAATTAACGGTGGCAAATCCTGGGTTTTACATTCATCTGGAAACCAAGATTCCAAAGTGGAAATGCTCCGATAATTATTTCACCATGATCCCACCTGTCTCAAGAATGATTACTCTCCAATTCAAACCGAATAACTTCCACAACCACAACCAAAAAAATGCAGCAGATGAAATAGATAAATATCTGAGACGATCACTAAAATGGGTCTCTTTATATCATCTCTTCCCACCATAATATAAATAGCACACCTTTATAAATATGTAAATTATTACTATCTTGATTTTAAATGGCGACCCCGATTGAACCCTACCAACAAGCATGGCAACGTCGATTTAAAGTTCAAAAGGAAAAAATGTTCGAAAGAAAAGCATATTTACTAAAGATTGCCCGTAAAATAGCGATTTTTTTAAAAAAAGAGTATAATCTGACAGAAATTTACTTAATTGGATCTCTCAGTTCGGAGAGAGCAATATCATCCCATTCGGATATTGATCTCGTTGTTAAAGGAATCCCTGATGAGAAATATTTCTCAATTCTTGCCAAAATATATGATGAAATGCCCGGTGATGTGAAGTTGGATTTAATTTCCTTTGAGTCCGCGCGCAGTTCTTTACAAGAAAAAGCAATTCATGAGGGAATTCAATTATGAGCACCAACCAACAAATTTCAATAATCATAGCAGAAATTCAAGAAGAGCTCGTCCCCATACATCATTTTAGAAGTCAAATTGCACAATTGTCTGAAGAAACTATAAATGAGTCTTTAACAGAATTAGAAATCAGGGGTATTGCAAGCATCCTCCACGATTTTTATAATGCTATTGAAAGAATCTTCCGCAGAATTGCACATTCTATAGATAAAGATGTGCCCATGGGTGAAAATTGGCACAAACAGTTATTAGATCGTATGGTAATTGCCATACCAGCGATTCGAATTTCGGTGATCTCTAAAAAATTGAGGGATGAATTGCATGAATATCTCCGATTCCGGCATCTTTTCAGAAATATTTACGGTCATGAATTGAAAATAAGTAAAATCGAGCATTTTATTAAAGATTTCGATAAAATCTCAACGGATTTTGTAGTAGAAATCCAAGATTTTTTGGAGTGGCTGAACAATCTTTCTAAATAAAAAAAAAATTTAAAAGTTAAATTCTTCCAAGGTATGAATTCGGCGAGCCCCAATTTTTTCCATTTCGGAAAAACCCAAGTCGCTTAAGCAATGAGCAGCATACAACTGGCGAATTTTTTGCCCCTTTAAATAATTAATGGTCGGAGGGATCCGATTTTCTTCAAAAAGATGCATTCCCCCCATTACCACATAAATCCTTTCATCTTTGCATACTTCTTTAGCATATTCAATAATATTGCATATTCCCGAATGAGAACAGCCGGAAATGATGATTAATCCTTGATCGGATTTGATAACCAAAGCCGAATCATCATTTATATAATCTGGATCTCCATTTTCTAAATATCCCAGTGGTTTCTTAGCTTCGAAATTATTTTTACGTGGGATTTCCCCTAAGAACACAACCTCATCTTCGATTATCCAGAAAGGTGCCTTCGATTGAACCAAGTCGGTTTCTCTTTGAAGATATTCCAAAAAGAATGGGATTCCAATATAGATCTCTCTTTCTTTTTCTTTAACAAACCGCTTTTTGAAACAATCCGGATGGGCCACAATATGACTAATTCCAGTCAAATCTAAATATTTTAAGCCATCGGTGTGGTCATAATGGCCGTGGCTAAAAACAACGTAGTCTATGGTTGACAAATCAACATTCCCCTTATGGGCGTTAAGTATAATATCGTTATTCATAGATGTATCAAAAAGTATTTTCTTTTTTGCAATTTCAATTAAAATACTGAATCCCGCGCGTTCTTCAATAAATGTAGTATATTCATCGTGCAATATCGTTAGTTTTACCAATTTTTTCCACCAATTGACTCCTTTAATTAATATGTTTGAATGAATGAAACAATTTAAAATGAAAATGAATATAATATGAAAAAAAGTGAAATAAAAGATTGCAAGCATCTATTCCACTTATAAAAATTCCACAATCATCTTAATCGACTGATTAACGAATGAAGCTTCATTATCGTACCATGAAAGAACCTTGACAAAGGTCCCCTCTAATACTTTGGTCATCCCTGCATCAAATAACGACCCTTCGGTAATGCCGATAATATCGGATGACACAATAGGATCTTCAGTATAACCTAAAATTCCTTTCAGCTCGCCTTCGGATGCGGCTTTCATTGCAGCGTTAATCGCTTCAACGGTGGCAGGCTTTTCAAGTTCAACGGTTAAATCAACTAAAGAACCGTCAGGTAGGGGAGCACGAATTGCCATGCCACCAAGTTTACCATCCAACTCCGGAATCACAAGCCCAATTGCTTTAGCTGCCCCAGTAGATGTAGGAATTAAATTTGCTGCAGCCGTTCGGGCGCGCCGTAGATCCTTATGGGGGAAGTCCAAAGTTCGTTGGTCGTTCGTATAAGCATGCACAGTAGTCATAATTCCTTTCTTAACGACCCAATTTTCATGGAGAACTTTGACCACAGGAGCCAAACAATTGGTGGTGCATGAAGCCGCGCTCACCGCATCGTGTTCTCCTTTCTTATATGCTCCATTATTCACACCATAAACTATGGTGCAATCAATATCCTTATCGGCAGGAGCAGAAACAAGGACTAACCGAACACCCTCGTGTTTTAAGTGTTTAGAGTAGCCCTCGCGCTTGCGAAAAACACCTGTAGATTCATAGACAATTTCGACACCGTGTTTTTCCCAAGGAATATTAGTGGGATCTCGTTCAGCATAAACCGGAACCTCTTTGCCATCCACAACTATGGAATTTTCTTTTGCAGATACGGTGCCTGCAAATCTGCCATGTACGGTATCATATTTCAATAAATGCGCCGTTGTTTTGGTTTCTGTTAAGTCGTTGATCGCCACAATTTCAATATCGGGATTATTCCATGCCAATCGGAAAAATAATCGGCCTATTCTGCCGAAACCATTTATACCTATTCGTTTTACCATGTGTTAAAAACCTCAATTTCCGTATTACTTAAAAAAAATACGTTGCGTGAAGTAATTATTCGCGGAGTTAAAAGTTTTAGATAAAAAAAAATTACAAACTGGTTTGAAAAGCGCCTACGATAAGCGAATTTTAGCCCAGCCTTTATTAACGAGTGCTTCTCTGTATGTGAGGGTGCCTTCGGCGGTTTCTTCGGTCGTAATCAGAGGTTTTTCCTTTTCCGAAACCCAGCCACGTTCTTCTGCCTCGAAAGTCTTAATGACAGCACCATCTTTTTCCAATTTTAGGGGCATTTTCGAATTCTGGAAATTAGGGAAAAGAAGCATAAGGTTTCCTGATGGAGTCTATCAAATTCTGGAAGATAACGTGGCAAAATTCGATGAAAAGACGATGTCCATGCAAAAATGTTGGAGAAATATTATAAATGAATGTAAAGCGGCAGGATATGATTTTCCCAATATTCCTTCTATGCAAACCATCCGAGACAGGATACATAAATCAAAAAACCAGACAGTAATTGCAGATTTATCACCCAAACAAGGCACCCCATAGGGGAAAATGGTGAGTTGCCCCAATATGTTTTGAGTCGTCGAATATCTTTGATAATAGGCTGTTTCGAATTACGGTGAAATGTTTGCCCGAGAGCAAGAATCACAGTAAAATGTTTGAAATCAAAAAATGATTGAAAAAAACAGTTTTGCTTTAGGATCCACTTGCGAAATCAATAGTAGGTGCAGGGAACGCATCATGAATATGTTGGGCAGACACGACGAAAAAACTAGAAGGTAGAGAATTTTCGGTTAAGAATTGTTGACCAATATGGTAGGGTTATTACAACTTTTAATGGGGAGACAAATGAAATTCCAAATGCAGTTTTAAATTCAAGAGAAGAGTTTGAGCTTTATGATTTGCCTTCCAATTTAGAGTATACAGTTGAATTGATAGGTACAGGCAACGGAAATGCCGAACTAAGTTTTGCCAGTAAAGATATTATCTTAACTTTTGATGATATTCCGATTACCTCCTTAACGAGAGGAAAAATGTACATTGGCAGAACGAATTCCTATATTTTATCTTTAGACAACAATAATGATGGAATAATTGATGAATATATAACACCAATGATTGATACTTACACTGAGAATGGATACAATATCACTTTCTTATCCCCCCTCACAACCATGGCTCCGTTCAGTCTCAAAGATGGCAGCACTTTACCAATCAAATTCACAGTCATGAATAGCAGTGCAAATGAATTTACTTATGACACAACCGTTAACGTCACGATCACAAACTCCACGGGCAATGTTATTACATATTTCACCAATGGCACGGGTACTGACAGCGTCAGAATCAACTCCATAGACGAACAATACGCTGTTGATTTCAACACCAATGATTATCCTGAGTTAATTATTGGTAAACCATATTCTATCCAGGTGACATTCGGGGATATTGACAATCTGCAAGGATATGCAATCGCTTACTTTACCCTGATTGACGGAACACCTTCCTCCATCACCAACCTCACACCCACCGCAGCCCCCACATACATCAATTGGATCTGGACCAACCCACCAGACCCCGACTTCAACCACACCGAGATCTACCTGAACGGCGTCTTCCGGACAATCACCTCAGCCGAGCA
>JABCSI010000270.1 GCA_018238965.1 Promethearchaeota archaeon | reverse complement strand
AATACTCTATTATTGCAATAAGGGGATTTTAGGAGAGCAAAATTTAAATTCAACTTTTATCTTGTAAACTTAAGATATAAATTAAACAATACTTTTTTAGCGAGGGAAGAAAAATATCTAATAGAATTAATGAAGCAATAAAAAAGACCATTTGAGGGGGGAAGGAGAAATCGAGAGAATAAGAATAAAAGAATTAAAAAATTATCTTATCACGCTCTTCTGGAGCTTTATATTCAATGGTTTATTCTTGATCTACGTATTCTTTTCAGATTTATCCCCCTTCTTTCAGAATTTTATCCCTTTCGTAATAACTCTTTGGGGAATCGTTGCTGTGTGCCTCGGTTGTGTCATCGTTATTTTACTAGAATTCATCCGACCTCATTTGTATTCCCGAACTATCTACAGCGTATTTGGTTGGATGTACAGTATAATGTCTGTAATTTTAGTGGTGATAGTGGCAATTTTTCAAAGAGAATGGATTTCCACTTCAGGAATTTCCATGATTTTCTTTGGATTTATTTTACTCGAAATTTGGGGCTTCAAAACTTTCTTGGGGATGGTTGAAAAATGGACGGCATACATGGATGAAAAGAGATCCCCCAAAAAAGGCGCCCCTTCTGCGAGATTACACAGAAATGGCTATGGCCAGATTTACAATTTGCAATACTTTAACTTTTTGGCAATTGTTGCAGTAATATTGGCAGCCCTTTATGGATTGGATCTGTTCGTTAAATATAACAACTTTAGCATCTTGCAAATCGTATATGGAATAATATTATTGGTGGCACTTGCCTTGATATTGATAGAAGCCTTATTCCAATTATTTGTCAGGAACAGATCTTTGACGATTACAAGTTACACGGCATTTCGGGTGCTCTTCTTTGCTCTTATCTTCATTCTCTCATTGTTATGGACAGCTCAGATGGAAATGGTCTTCAAACTTCCTTTCTTCTATCTTGTTTTCACATCCGCCTTAGCCATGAAATATAAATCATTTATGCCCGTGTTTGGCGGGGCTTACATGAGCTATTCCATCTAAATTTTCCACAAGAAGGAACTTAAAATTAGTAACTTTCAACTTGTTACTTTCAACTAACAATTTATAAATCATTCTTGGCGTTTTTCCACTCCATAATACTCAAGGTGATTATCACAACCAGCATTAATGTTCGTCCAAATTTTTGCATTACTTGATTCATGACCGGAGTGATGCCTTGGACCAAAATTATCAAACTTATCAGATAAAGTCCTGCAAATGTGAAAAATATGGTTGATTCCACACCCCATTTTCGAGATTTCGATTTCTTTCGCTCAAGAACGCTCTGTACGCCAAATAGGAGAGTAAATAAGAATGTACTGATATACGCGAAATAAACTGCCACCATGTGTGCCGCATGCATACTATCGGTTGGTGCATAAGTATAGACAAGAGTCGATATTGATGCCAATATTCCAAATCCATTTGCTACTTGTCCAAAAAGCCGACTTGCCTTGGTAGTAGATTCCATATTCCCGTATGCGCACGCAAATGTAAAAAGACTCAAACCAAATGCGGTAGTACCTATAAAAAAGCATATCATTGCAGGTAAGTTTGGTTCTCCGTTCAAGGCGATGGTACGGCCTATATCCGATAAGGAATTTTCAAAAAAAGTATAACCTACAGTGTTTGGATCCACTTGGGATCCCCCGGGATATAGGATCATACCAATTCCGATGAAAATAATGTAGAGCAGTGCACCACCTAATGCAGTCCCAAGTAAAATACGTGGATATTTTTTAAGAAACATAGCTCAAGATACATCTTCAAAATAATAAATCTTATGTGCTTGTGATTATTCTTTAAATTCGATGGATGCTCGACATGAAAAATGGGGATCCGCTGAACTTATAATAATCAAAGATCCCAAAACTCGGTTTGAAGTTCATCTTACCACCTTTGGAACTTCGATTGTAAAGGTTTTCATGCCGGATAAATTTGGGAATATGGGAAATGTCGTTTTTGGCCACAATTCTCCGCACGATTATCGGAATATTGGTGGATATATGGGGGCAACAGTTGGGAGAGTCACCAATCGAATTAAAGACGGTCGTTTTTCCCTGGACGGACATAATTATCAGCTAGCACGCAATAATCACGAAAAACATTGTTTACACGGAGGAATTGAGGGATTTTCTTACAAACTTTGGAATTTAATTGAGGTTGACAACCAAGAAGAGCCAAATCAAGTACGTGTCACCATGGAATATATCAGTGTTGATGGAGAAGAACATTTTCCCGGAAAACTTACCACACGGGTCATATTTACGCTCTCCCCCATGAAGATTCAATGGGAATTTTTTGCAAGTTCAGACACCCCAACTATTGTAAACTTGACGAATCATTCCTATTGGAATTTGGATAACCCAGAACGGACTGTAGAAGATCACATTTTGTCTCTTTATGCGGATCGATATAATGAAATTGATGAATTATGCCTCCCCACGGGAATTATCTTAAACGTTGATCATACGGGTTTGGATTTTCGCATAGGGAAACGTCTTGCAGAAACTTTTGCATCTTTTGGGGATGTTGACAACAATTTTCTCATAACAGACTTCAATCGAAAAGCTCACCCCTTGGATGTTATACCTATTGGCGAACTAACCTGCCAGAGGACAGGAAGATCGATGCAGATATTCACTTCGGAACCCTGTGTACAGATTTATACCGGAAATTTTATGACTCGGCTGAATTCCTATGGTAAAAATTGTATCAAACATAATGCCATTTGTCTAGAAACCCAGCGCATGCCAGACGCGATAAATTACCCAAAATATCGAGATGAAGTTATCCTTCGACCCGGTTTAACATATAATCATAAAACAGTGCACATATTTTCTGTTCTACAATGAAACGAGGATCTCCTCTCAAGGAGGTAAATGGGAACACATTCCCTAAAAATAAACCTTTTAATTGCGACCTAGCTAATACACCACAAGTATGGATTTTTCAGAATCCATCAATAAACAAGTTGATTTACATGGAAATTGATCGATTTAATACATTCATCATCGGAGTGGGAGGTCAGGGAGTTATTCGTGCAGCCCACATTCTTGCGGATGCAGCTTTGGCAGAAGACCATCATGTGAGAACTGCCGAAACCCACGGTATGGCACAACGGGGAGGTTCTGTATCAGGTTTTGTTAGCTATGGAAAGGAAGTGCACGGCCCCCTTATCCCAAAACAGGGTGCCAATATCATTATTTCTCTTGAACCCAGCGAAGCTTTACGATCTGTACAGTACGCAAATAAAAACACTTATTATTTCATCGATATCACAAAAATAGTACCGCTATCGATATATCAAAATCGCAAATTAAATTATCCACAGATCGAGGAAATTCGCACTGAACTCTCGAAAATTACACCGCATGTACATTTCATCGATGCAACGAACTTGGCAGAACATGCAGGTAATATCAAGACCATGAACGTTGTTTTATTGGGATTGGCTATGGGATCGGGCAAAGTACCATTACTAAGGGAAACCCTCGAAAATTCCATTAAGAAATTTGTGCCCGCAAAAGCCTTGGAAGTGAATCGACAAGCATTTGAATTGGGATTCCAACAAGGGGCAAAAACGGAGGAAATCTAAACATGAGTACCGATAGTAATAATTCTAATCCAATTCCAAAAATCGCCCAAGATGATCCTGGATATAAAACAATCATGCTGGGAAATGAAGCCATCGCCCGGGGGATACTCGAAGGAAACGCCATTTTGGCCACAGCCTATCCCGGTACGCCCTCATCGGAAATTATGCCAGCAGTTGCCATTTGTGCCAAATACCACCCAGAAATGCGCGTAGAATGGAGTGTTAATGAAAAAGTGGCTTTTGAAGCAGCATATGCAGGATCGATGTGCAATGTGCGATCTGTGGCTGTGATGAAACACGTTGGGGTCAATGTTGCCTCCGACGCCTTTATGACCGCTGTTTATCATGGAGTACGGGGCGGAATGGTCCTTATATCTGCAGACGATCCCAGCCAATTTTCTTCCCAAAACGAGCAAGATAATCGTTATTATGGACTTCATGCTCTGGCACCCGTATTTGAACCCGCAACACCCCAAGAAGCAAAAGATATGATGAAATACGCCTTTGAATATTCGGAAAAGCATAATAATGTCGTGATATTTCGCACAACGACCCGACTCAATCACGGAAGGGCCGATGTGGTTTTCGGTTCCATAGATAAGATCGAGCAAAAAGCAGAATTCGATTGGGATCGTAATCGGTGGGTTTGCGTTCCTTCAAATACAAGACCCCAGCGGGCAGATCTGTTAGTAAGAATGGTAAAAATGACCGAAGATGCCGAAAATTTCCCCTTTAACCATCTAACCTTAACCGAAAAATCAATTAATGGTAAAAAAGTGGGCTTTGTAGCTGCCGGGATCGCCTATTCACACCTTCAAGATTCACTCTACGAACTGGGTATTACAGATTCAGTCTCAATATTTAAGTTAGGATTAGTAAACCCATTGCCTGTGAAATCCATGGAAAAAATTCTCAGACATGTTGATGTGTTATTCATTGTTGAAGAATTGGAACCCATATTTGAGGAACAGTTCAAGGCGCGAGCTTATGAATTTGGCTTAGTTGATAAGGTGCAAATTCATGGAAAGGATTTGCTGCCCCAGCAAGGAGAATTATTGCCCGAAACAATCACAGGAGCAATTGCAAAACTCTTCAATTTGGAATATGTAGTTCCAGAAGTTCCTACTTTGGAAATTCCTGCCCCACCACGATTACCCCAAATGTGTCCTGCCTGTTCACATCGAAATATATATTGGATTATGAAAAAGGTCTCCCGAAAGCTGAAGAAGAAGTTTGTTAATAACAACGACATCGGGTGCTATTCGCTGGGGGTCTATAAACCCCTACAAATTGCGGACACCGCTTTGTGTATGGGAGGATCCATCGGAATGGCGAACGGAATGGCCAAAATATTATCCGACGATGTCATCGTGACGGCTTTTCTTGGCGATTCCACCTTTTTCCACTCCGGGGTAGCCCCACTTCTCAATGCCGTGTACAATCAAAATGATATTCTGGTGATCATCAGCGATAATAACTATACAAGCATGACGGGTGGACAAGATAACCCTTCGAATGGAATCTTGCTTACGGGCGAAAAAGGCACCCTAATCCCCATCGAGAATGTGGTGAAGGGCTGTGGAGTGCCCGAAGAAAATATTTGGGTTCACGAAGCCTACGATATGGAAGGTTTGAATGAGAAATTTGAAGCCGCAGCCACAGCTAAGGGAGTTCGCGTGTTTATAAATCGCCACATGTGCTCATTGCAAGAAATTCGGGTGATTAAGAAGCAAAAAATTAAGCTTCCCGTGATTAAGGTCAATCCCGATATATGTGTAGGATGTATGACGTGTGTTCGACAATTCGGCTGCCCAGCCATTAGTTTTGATTTAGTAGCCCGTAAGGCATCTATTGATCAAACACAGTGTCGCAGTTGCAAAACTTGCATCTACATCTGCCCCCAGCAGGCTTTTTATGTAGTTCCCGAATGATCCGAAATATTTTTAATCTTTTTTCCAAATTTATCCTTTCCTTCTAGGAAAGATTTTTTCCAAATCACAGATAATATCATCCTAGGTAAAAAGAAATATGACCGATCTCTTTTTCAATCCCCATACTATTGCAGTTGTAGGCGCCACAGAAGACCCAAAAAAGTTCGGAAACGCTGTGACGGCAAACATTCTAAAAAATCCCAACCTGAAAGCGAAAATTTACCCCATTTCCCGATCCGCCCCTAAAATATTGGGTTTACAGGCCTATCCCTCGATACTTGATATACCAGATGAGATCGATTTGGCAATTATATTAGTACC
>JABCSI010000041.1 GCA_018238965.1 Promethearchaeota archaeon | reverse complement strand
GAAAATTTCACGGACATTCCTATGGATTCAGAACCGGCAGAAATTGTCAAGACGCGATTGAGATGATTAAGAAGGCACTCAAAAAAGGGTATAAACACATTCTTGAAGCCGATTTAAGTAAATGTTTTGACAATCTTAACCATCAGTATATTCTGAGACAGATTTCAAAGCCATATAAGCAAATCATTAAGAAATGGTTGAAAATCGGAATTATCGATATGGGAACCCTCGTTCAAACGGAATCAGGTACACCCCAAGGCGGGGTAATATCACCGCTGTTATCGAACATCGCATTAAATACTCTTGATCATGCGATTAACCAAGTCCGAGGCCTTATCCTTATTCGATTTGCTGATGATTTTATAGTAATGAGCCGATCTGTAACACTTTTAAATAAGGCAAAACGTGGAATTGAATCGCTTTTGGAAAAAATTGGACCCTCTCTTAATGAAAAGAAAACTAAGATCGTTACAATTCAACAAGGATTTTCATTTCTGGGATTTAGCTTCATTAAATACCCAAATAGAACACTATGGGTTCAACCGCAAAAGGAACGGGTAAATGCATTCTTACGTAGACTTAAAACTCTAATCAGTAAGCATAAACAAGTTCAAACGAAATATCTCATAGTTGGACTCAACAGTAGAATCAGAGGATGGACAAATTACTATAGGTTCTGCCGAACCCATGCTGTATATTATCGCATCCACAATACTATATGGGGATGGATATGGTACTGGTGTAAACGTCGTCATCCAATGAAGGGTAAGCATTGGGTCTATAACCATTATTTTGGAAAAGGGGGTAGAAAGTGGCAACTTGTAGCAGAGGACTTTAAGCTTAGATCTCCATTTGATACCAAAAGAAAATCGTATCGGTGGAATGTAGGAAGTCTTTCCCCCTATGATCCAAGAGATGGAGTGAAAGAGTTATGGGAGAAAAAGAAACTTGGTGAATATTATATATAAAGACTTGAATTCAGTAATTTTACCGAATAAGACTGGCGACAGGTTTAGTCTTTGGGCGTGAGCTGGATGCTTTGAAAGAAGCACGTCCAGTTCTTAGAGGGGGTTGGCATTGAAATATGCCGACTCTACTCGACTCTTACACAACACAAACCTGTTGTAAATGTGGATTGAAAAAGAAGCGTTCGTTATCGGAACGTGATATTTTTTGCAGTTGTGGGAATCAAATTGATAGAGATTTGAATTCGGCGGTAAATATTATGAAGAAATTCTTGCATCTCAAGCAATCCGTAGCCCTATTGCATCAACCCTCCGTGTACGAGGAATCCTTTCTACGCAAGTGGAATGGATTTACCATGATAAACAGCCTCTTTCGTACTAGAAGCAAAGATGGACTCATGGGAAGCCCACTCCTTTAGGTGTGGGTTGTTCACTTCGACTTATCAACTTCTCATTAATTCGTCATAATGTTTTGAAGTTCATTTTAAACCAAGAGGAACATTTAAGAAGGTATCCTTCCATTACATGCAATATGCCAAGATCATCTCGTGGTGGTGGCTCTCGGAGCAGTGGAGGAGGGTCACGTGGGGGAGGAGGTTCTCGGAGTTCTGGACGTTCTTCCCGAAGTTCTGCATATCGTCGTTCTTCTGGGCGATATAGCCGTTATCACCGATATCCCTATTATCGTCATCGTAGTTACCATTATCGAACAAGTAATCCAGTGTGTATGTGTTGCTTCTTTTTCGTTTTTGTGGGAATTTTATTATCAATTGGTGGATTGATGCTATTCGTTCCGTTATCCCAAACAGAAGACTTGATTCTAATTCCGAATGAAACCTACCTTATTGAAGTGAGCGAGAGAGCCCAATCGATTTCAGTAGATCTATCATCGGGTCAAATTGAAACCTATTTCTTTGAAAGTGCTCCTCCTCTCACCGAGAGTCAGCAATTTATTATGGAAATAGAATTTTTTATCTCTGGTGGAGATTACGGATATTATGATTTTTATCTAAAACCGGGTTCTGAGTTGATTATTGATTGGGAATCAGATTATCTTATCACTTGGTATATTATTAAAGGGAGTTCAAATTTTGCCGATTTTGATGAAGGATATTCCTTCTATACAATTTATGAAGAGGATTCAACAGGAGTGACTAATTTTGTTTTGGAATCCACTCAAGAAGACTATTATTACTTGGTTTGGGAAACCTATTCTTCCACTCAGTTTGTTGATGTTTACATAGAAGCAGATTTAACAGAATACGATGTTTCTGGAGCAGATTCAACAGAAATTAATAGTTTTGAAGAAGGGAATGTGCCAAAATTATTGGTAATAAAAAATATGGATCATATTAATGATGCAGTCTGCAGATACCAATCAACGAATCCTGCTTTTTTAGTCTATGATTCATACTATCCAATTCTGATAGGTGGTTTCTACGTCGTTTTCAGCATTCTGATCATTAGGACACTGGTGAAGAGACGAAGGCGACCAATTTCCGCTGATAGTGGAAATTTCGAAGCAAATTCAAGTAATGCTTATCCATCTTCAGAATTACAAATGGCGTGCCCTTCTTGTGGTAAGATGATGGATCCTGAAATTGTTGAAGAAGTTCGAAGTGGTGGAGAGGTTTTCTGTAAATATTGCGGAAACCGGCTTTAAAAATAACAGATTGCCAAATCCATAATTAGATTTTTTACTTTTTTATTCTTATCTAAGGTGTATTTCAATGCCCGAATTTTATACAACCCCAAAATATGTTACAGTAGATCTATTTGGAAAAGTGGGAGTTGGAAAAACCACTATATTTGAGCCCTTCGCAGGAGATCGTCTTTTGAAAGACGGGGGCAATCTCTCATACGACTATCGCACTTATTATGCCCGGTGCTGGGTTTTGGAACGTCGTTGGGATCACACTATGGTCTTTTTAACAGATCCCAAGCTGGATATGCGCTGGAAAGATTTACGGGTTAAGCATTTGCAGAAGTTATTTGAGCCCACCAATGTTTTACTCATCGTTACGGATTCTACCCAAGAAGATGTGCTGGCAATTAAGAAATCCTTTACTATTTTTCCAAGAATAAAGAAAAAACTTATTATATTCATCATTGCAAATATGCAGGACATTGAGGGCCGTCTATCGGTCGAAGAAATAAAATCAATTTTGGAAATGAAAGATGTTCTAGGGTTGAATGCTAAGGATCCGGAATCGAAAGACTTGGTGGAAAAATTTATCGAAGAGGGGGTAATACGGTATTTTACCATGATATCCAAACGTGGACAAGCCATGATGCTCTTGGATGATGATGAAATCGGTTTTGGCTCCACTGTGAATGATAAATCCAAACCAAAAAAAAAATTTAGTGAGCGCATTGAGAAACTAAAGCAGAAATTGGATAAGCGGGAAGAATCCTCCCAGAAATAAATTACTCACTCCAATTTAAACCAATCTCAACATCAAAGAAAATCTACAGCCACTACTTGAATAAATTTTTCAAATCAGTTAACTTATATTAATTATGAAAATGCCCGGTTTTGAAGGTTTAAAAGCCCATTTACCTGATTACAATGAAGCAAAAGTAAAATTATTGGTTGCACGTTTGCCCGGAATAATGTTGTTGGTTTTCACCTTTTCATTTCTTTTGGATTATTCTTGTCGGTTTATTTACCAACTTATTGACTTGCCCTTGTTAATTTCAATCGAACCCCTTGTTCCCATTATTATTTCAACTTTATTTGTTTTTGGTGGAACTCAAATTGCCCAAATTGGATTCAGGAGAAAGGATAAATTAATTAAAGAAGATCGTCAAAGAGCATATCAAAAAGTTGCGAAATCCGTGTTCAATGGGATAGGGATGGCATTTGGTGGTCTTTTATATGCCATGTTGCCCCATTCATCTCTTCCGTTTGGAATTACGACCACTTTTTCTCCAATTAATGATCTTACTGCCAAATTTTCTGAATCCTTATTGATAACATGGTTTGGATTCTCTTGGGAGATTTATTTCCGATATGTTATTGGTATAATTGTCCTTGCAGTTGCACTGGGCACTGCTATACGTGCTTTAAAGGAATTTGGTGTGGATAATGCCACTTTGGTCTATGTATATTACCCCGAAAGTTCAAAAATTGTAAAGAATGATATCTATTCCATCGTGCGCCATCCCATGTATATGGGTGTTATTTTAATAAGTCTTTCTGGAGTATTCCTTCACTTCTCAGTTTATTCCTTCATTCATTTTCTAATTACTGTTTTGGCATTTGCTTATCATATTTTTATAATGGAAGAAAGGGAATTGACTGAGCGCTTTGGAAGTTCCTACCAAAAATATCAAAAAGAGGTTCCAGCTCTTATCATTCGTCCCCGAAATTGGGGAAAATTGTTTAAATTCATTTTTGGGCGCTAGCTATCATTCAATTTTTTTTAATTTTCAATAAAATTCATAATTTCCATAGACTAGAATGGATCCGAAGGATCTTTGATATGTATAAATTCTTCCAACGCTTGTTGATCTGCCCATTTCTGCGCAAATTTAATCCGGAAATAATACAATATACCAAAGATTACAAAATAACCAATAACAATGAATACATAGTTTAAGTTTTCACCCATGGCGAGGGGAATTAGTTGCATGGAAAATCCCAATATGAAACCGGTAATTAGGCGGGATGGCGTTGTGGCTTTTCTAATTCGGAGTGCTTGCAATCCCCAATCTACTATTGGAAATAAGGGAAGAAATGTTCCAAGCCAAAATGCAATGTTAGTATTTAGGGAAACTTGGAGATCGCTAAATAAAATCATTGCCAAAAAGAAGGCGAAGATTACTCCCATAATCATTGCGGTACAACGAGTACACAAATACAATCTTGTTTTTCCCACCTTCAACACAACGGTATGATCATCCTCCTCAATAACGTGATGGGTTAATATATGTAAATATACTTCTCCAGGTTGTGGTAAGAAATCTTGAAAGCAATCGGTGGTCGGGCTTGATTCTTCATGAAATTCCGATTTGGTAAAATTGTTTAAAGTGGCTTGATCTTTGGGATCTAAGGGAAAATATGGAGTTAATTTGCGGTCTACAACCCATAATATTAACCAATTCGTAAAAACGATAAAAAAATGATTGACAATAAACACCAAAGTGATATACAATCGAATCATGCTTTCAGGATAAAGAGCAAATACATACTTAGGATCAAATCGAAAACCAAAATAGATCCCCGGCGCAATTAAAAGAACCCCGGCCATCGAAAGTCCAAATTGCTTGACTATAAGATTTCCCCGAGAATATTCTCCTCCTTCATAGGGTTTAAGACTTTCAAAAACAATAATTACTCCCAAATAGCCCAAATAAATGAATTGAATTGGATAAGGGGAGATAATAATTTCAAAATAGAATCCCATACCAATACCGGCCATAAGCACTATATAGCGATTAAAGAATTTAGCCAGAAATAATAATGAAAGTGTTCCTAGCCAGAAAGCTAAAGGGAAAGACATTATCCTGGATGGGTTTTCGTAAAAATATCCCAATTGGTTAACAATATTGGAAATTCTATTGCCAAAATAATAGAGCTGAACAGTAACCAATAATTGCACAAGAAGAATTACTGATTTAGTAAATAGGGAGCGATTTAGGGGTAAATTTGGATTATGAAAACGATTTGATTCTTGGGAGGACATGGGTTGAATAAAACTCCGTAAATTTAATGAATCTTGGGATAGTTGCAGTAATATTGCATCAAAATTCCAGAATTATAAATCTTTTCCTTTAACTGGGAAACGAAGAGATTTAATTATCTTAGGCAAAAATTATTTCGATATCCTTATTGAAATCCTCAATTTTGATTTTAAAACCTCGTTCTAACACGCGAAAAATGAGTTCTTTACCTGTAATAATATTCAATATTGAGAGATCTTCTGTAATAATTGCTTGGGCTTTCTTCATTGGATCGGTTTGCCATTTTAGAGTCTTTTTACATTCATCTGCTGTACTAAACGCTTTACGACAAAGCTCTGGGTAGGATGAGATTGATTTATGTTGAACTTGCAGTAATGGTAGCATCCCTTGAATCTGGGC
This sequence comes from Promethearchaeota archaeon, assembly GCA_018238965.1. Classification (GTDB taxonomy): domain Archaea; phylum Asgardarchaeota; class Lokiarchaeia; order Sigyniarchaeales; family Promethearchaeaceae; genus Harpocratesius. The sequence goes on along the minus strand of JABCSI010000041.1, from coordinate 12,680 downwards.
CCTAAATGTATTTTTTAAATTTTCCCGTAATCTTGGATAATTGCGATGGGTCGGTTTGCATTGTCTGCCTGTTTGATCATTTTTTAAATATGCGGGAAATTCCAGCAAAATTAATTCTTCAAATTCAGGAGAATTAACCTTAACCCCTTGTAGAACCATTCTTTTAGAAAGCTTAATCATTCCATTAATACTTTTTTTCGTACCATATTCTAAATCTTTTTGGACAAGATTTGCATAAAATGATTTGATGATAGGACGAAAAATTGAAGCCATTCCATTTAGTTCTTCGTCTATTAATTTGGAACCTATATTGAATGATTCTTTCATCTTAGATATGAGATGTAAACGAATAATTTCTCCGTTTCTGTCCACAAGGTGATGAATCGTGGTCAAATCAATTGTTCGGTGATCTACATCCTCAGTTATCATATATAAAATCCTCAGTGCGGTAGTGTAGTATGAGTTTTAATAAAGTAAGATTATTAAAAAACCATTGGTTGGATTGAGACCTTTAATCAACGGATTCTTCAATTGTCCACCCAGAAATATCAATGGATAACTCGATGTCATCCTCTTGGGGGCATACAACACGGATTTTGATGCGATCATGAGTTCTTTCAATAATTTCGGGAAAATGACAATCATCTGCCAATTTGGAGATAATGAAGCGAATATAAGCCTCAGAAAACAAAACCATTGATCCTTCGAGGATTTCATCGCCCAACCGCCCAATATTAAAGCGAACATGCCTCCCTTCTTTGACTTTCTCCACCATTTCTGAGTCCACGAGTTTGACAACATGGTGTCGCACAGTGTCGTGATGGATTTCTAGTTCTCGGGCAATTTCATTTTGGAAGCATCCTTCATGATTCAAAATATAGAGAAAGATTTTTCGGGCATTTTCATTCTTCAAAATCATATGGGCACGTTCAGTTTCAAAATCTCGTAAATTTTTCGGGAAAAAGATGCGTTTTCCATCTATTTTAGCTGAGTGGATCAGATCATCCTCTTCTAATTTTGATAAATGATAAAGTAAAGTCGCGCTACTTATGCCGTCTTCTCCATGCTTCATTAGGCGATAGAAATAAGTTCCCGGATTCTCGCAAATAATCTTATAGATATTTCTCCTAGTGGGATGAAGCAAAAAGATTCGGTCTTGCGAGTTGCGCCTATAAGATATTATAATCACCTAAAAGATCTGTATTTTTATTTAGATTTGTATTTTGATATAAATTTGTTAATATCTAATCTTGCAATTCAATTTTTTCAAAGTTCGCTTTATTTACATGTGTGATTTGAGACATTTTTTCTTCAACTTGGGGATATCTAGAATCATCCTCAAATTCAAAAACACCTTCCCAAACGCAGATTTCATCCTTGAAACATATACCTGTAGAAAATAAGTTTGTAATTTCTAATTCTTGAAGAGTCTTTCGCAGTGAAGTAAAAAAACTTTCGTTTAAGGAGGATTTATCTAAGAGTAATTTCACAAATAAAACACGCATGCAATCAGTGAGGAAAAAGGTAAGCTTCTTCGATTCTCCCGGAATAACCGCCACAAGGTTTTTTCCAAGGGGTTTTAGGGCATCGTGAATTGTTTTGGGGATTTTTATCTCAGGAGATAATTTAGCAAGAAAGCACTGTGCCAATTTTTTACTTTCGTAATATTCTGAATCTGGCATAATTATGGTGAACGAACTTTTGTATAAATTACTTTGGATTGCCCTTAGCCAAATGAATACTATTGGCAAATTTATTTATGATTTAAGATCAAAACAATATTACAGATCAAAAAATAAATAGTAATGAGGTCGATTAAAAATGCAATTTATGTTTTCGGTAGCTGTAGTTGGAGATATATATTCGGCAATGCTTGGATTTAATGAGCTTGGCTTAAATGGAAAAGAAGAAGAGGATAATGTAAATTTTAATACTCAGATTGACCTCGATGATGATAAAATTGATTTATCACTAATTGTCCCCCAAAATGTCAATGAAAAGGGGCATTCCATACTTGAAATGGCCGATGGGGTCATTTTCTTTCTAGATCCGAATAATCTCGGCAATCTTGAAAAACTTCAAAAAATTTTGAATCGATTAACGGTAATTCGACCCGATTACCCTGTGATTATTATCATTGATAGTCAAGATTTGATTATAAAATCAGATTTGAATTCTATTATGGCTACCATTTGGATGAATCATTCAGCTGGAATTTTTGTTCTCCCAAAAAGAGATTACAACCTCATTCAAGATTATATCCTTCATTTGTGTTATTCGATTATTGCAGGGAAACCTATTCTTAATCCAGAAACCATTTGGTTGCAATTTCCTCTTCTAATTAAAGAGATCAATACCCATATTGAACAAGAAAATTGGAAATCCGCTGCGGTTCTTTCTGAAAGACTAACTTATTTGAGCAAAGTTACCCGTTCCCAAGATTATTTGATCTATGCAGAAAAAACAGCGGTGTTGTTTGCAAAAGCACAAGAATATCTTAAAGCTGCTCAAATGATTAAAACGTCGAATCCAGTTTTTGCCAATCAATATCATCGGAAATATATTGAGACAGTGGTAGAAGATGGAAATCAGTTGTTCAATGAAGGACAATATGAACAAGCAGCAATTAAGTATGAAATGGCAGGTAATTGGGTTAGAATGGAATTAGATGACAAGGAGCTAATGAAATCTTCCTATAAATCTGCTATTGTGTCATGGATCGCCGAATGTGAAGTGCAAAACGGGTTCCAAATTCTTGAAAAATTCGATCATTTCGATATGATTGAAACTTTAGAAGAAATTACAGAAAAAATTGCCCGTCTTGCCGATGAACTCTCCGAAAAGGGGCAATATGGATTGGCCAAAGCCCAACTTTATCTATGTTTCCAAAGATATCAAAAAGCTGGGTTATTCGATTCATTGGATATTCTGGCCCGAAAAGCTGTAAAATTATTGAAACGAATAATTTATCTTGATCTGGAGCGAGACGACGTCGATGGTGCAAAGCTTACATTTGATGAATTGGTCAATATCTGGGAAACCTATAACCTAGAACCGGAAAATGTAGATGATATTATTTACAAAATGGTTAAATTATTTGTTGGACGGCGTGATTTCCAAAAGGTAGAAGTGCTCATACCAAAAATTGAGAGCGCAGAGTTACAAAATGAATTGAATGAATTCAGGGTAGCCACCGAAGAACGAGTTAAGGATCTGGCCCGAAAGGGAGAATTAAAAGAATTATATTCTAATGTGGAAATTTTATCAGAATATGTTACTTATGAAGGTAAAATTTTTGATGGAATGTTATCAGAAATAAAGGAAGAAGCCAAGGAAGAATTGAAAAATAATGAATTCGAGATTGCAGAATATCTGTATATGGATAAAGCCTTATGGTTTTCTCGAATTGGTCAAGACTATTACAATAATAAGGCGTGGCAGGAATTGCTAAATATTTATCTTACCTTGAATTTTTATGAGAAGCTTTTTCACCATATTTCTAACATCCCTGAGAGTCAACGCAAGGAATTTCTTAAAGCCAATATCAATAAGATAGTAACTGGATTTGGAAACTTGAAATTGGAAGGGGATACGGCAAATTTTGAGGATTATTTGACGAAATATATTCGGGTTTATCGAAATCATTTATTATATGATGAATCCCGTATCCTAGCAAAACTTTTAATCGATAGTTTTATTGGAATTGCTGAAAGAATGTCAATTAGTCTCAATCAAGGCGGACGGGTTGATAACCTAATAGAATATTGTATAAAGATAGGAAATTTGAAAACCAGATATTTGGAAACTGAAAAGATCAATCTCGATTCCATATATCTAAAAATTGTCAAATATTTCTTTGAGAATAAAAACTACAAAGAAGCTCGTTTGTATGCTGAAAAAATCGAAAATCAAGAATTATCCAGTTCCTATTGCACTAAAATTGATAAAGAAGTCGCTGATTTAAGTAGTGACCATGCCCAAAAAATTCACGAATCGCAAAGTCTCGAAATTCTCGCCGAAAAGTTATCCCAATTGCAAAATAAAGCCCGGGATCAGAAATTAGCTTCTGAAAATTTACTTCGGATGAGATCTGGGTTAAAAAGACGTTATTATCAGGAAGCGATCAATCTATTTCGTGAAGAAAAATTCTACGATGCTGCAGAAAAATATCTTGAAACCGCTAAAGAATTAGCATCTACGAAGAAATTTGATTTGGCCGGAGTCAATATGGGTGTTGTGACTTTACTTTTTTTAATGTTAAAGAATATACGTGCTTTAAAACATGAATTACACAAATTTAAAACTGATCCACGAATAAATTTCGCTATATATCAGAAAACCTACTCCCATCAATTAATTGATTATATTATTCAAATGATCGATTCCAATTTACCGGATCGATTAAAATCAGCAATGAAGCTGTTTGAAATTTTTCCCTTCTTCCCCGAAGAACGCTTGATTTTAAAAACCATGCTAAGTGAAGATATTGAATATTCTAATTTACTCGCCGGCCATCAAGAAAAAATGAAAAGTGGATCAACACAAATACCTTCCAATTATAGAGTATTGGTGGATAAGATCCAAGCCAATGTCCAGTTAAAAAACCGAAGATCAACATTGGAACTCAAGTATTGGGGTGATTGCCAAGATCACTTCGCCCGACAAGAATATACAGATGCTTACGTATCATATATAGAGCAATCATTTAATTTGCTTAAAAGAAACTATCCCGATTATGCCTTAGTATCAATTTTGATGGGTTTTCTTACCCAATTGAAATTTAAAACACAATCTGAGGTTTATCGAGAATACGAAAAATTTGTATTCCAATACGGAAAAACCTTTGAAACCATTCTCCAGAACGATAGCATTAAGTTACTGGATTTGATTTTGTTCTATTGGGATAAAGAGGGGGCAGATGAGATGATAGTAAGTATAATGTCTACCTTTCAAACAAAACTCCCACTTTTCGAATGGGAGATATCATTTACGAACCGTCTTATTCAAAAATATCAAAAAGAATCCTTAGATTCTGAGGATAAACAAAGTACAAAGGGCACAGGAATATTGGAAGCTCCTGAGGAAGATAGCTTATTAATCCAGCAAGCGATTGTTCTATCTCAGGATATTTCGAAATTGAAGGGAAATTTTACTCAATTGATGAAAAAACGGGAAAAAACAGTTCGTACCTACTATAAAGATATCATTGAAAATCTTCAAAAAGGGGAAAAAGGTAATTTCCAAGATGCATCCAAAATGTATATCAAATTATCCAAACGGATGGCCCGAAGAAACGATTTTGATTCCGCAAGCTTGATGATTTTACTTTCCACCTTATCCAATATTCAAGCTAAAATTCCTTTATCCGAAATTCAATCACAGTTGGATCAGGTGTTAAATGGTTTGGGATTAGTTAGGAAAATATTGGAAGATTATTTCGGGATTAAATTAGCATTTTTTACTTTGGACATGTTAAGTGGTAAAAATGAGAGCATTAAGCCATATCTCGAAAACATGTTTAATCAATTACCATTACTTGAAGCCGAAAAGCAGCTAATCCATTTGTAAAATTTTTTTAGAAATCATTTCTAAATCATTTCTCTATCATTTGTTAACATTTGCAATTTTATATAAACTAAGAGAGTCGTAAACCTATGGCCCAAAATGTTGAATATCCTTACCTATCCTATAGATTACTACCCGATGGATCTATTTTTCAAGTAGATCCAGGAGAGATTTCGTCATATTTCATCAATATTAATATCATTGCTATCTATTTCTATGATCAAAAAAGATTATATATTTGGATTGGAGAACGTGTTTCAAGAGAATTACAGAATCAAATCCCCCATATAGAAAGGCAAATTCTCGAGAGAAATCCAGATATCACAATTCTCCGGCATTTTACGGTAGAGGGTGTTAAATATGAAACGGAAGAATTCCTTAGGTCCATGCATATTCCATTAGAGGAATTTAAACAAAATTTAGCCCACTGGGACACTTTCCAAAAAGCCACTACAGAGAAAATTAATAATCTGAAGATATCATTAGAGGAATTAAAAATTTCCAACGAATTTGGGAAAATGAAGGAGATTGCAAACCAAATCATCAACCTTGCTGAAAAAATTTCAAATGATCAAATTGTGCAGGAACATGAAACACTTATTTCTTCATTAATTGATCAAGAAGAAGGGGAAAAAGAAGCACATATTAAACAATCAGTCGAGGGATATACCCAAACATTTAATTCCTTCTATCAAAATCATGAATTTCAAAAAGCAAAAGAGGTTTTGGATAAAATCTCTAAAATTCTTGAGGATTCCGAAGATCGCGGATTTGTCAGAAAGTGGAAATATTTTTATATAAAATTGCAGCAAGATGAAGAATTACATCTGGCTTCTTTAAAGAAAAAGGAACAGGCTGACAAAGAAGAGACCCAAAATGCACTAATTCTTGAAATAAAGGAGAAGATCGATGCTGCATGGAATGATTCCCAGTGGCAAAAGGGTTATGATCATACGGTTCAAATTATAAAAATATTGAAAAATATGGGAAAATTCGAAGAAATAGGGAAATTTAATAAGCTTAAATTTGGATTTGAAGAAAAAATTGAAGCATCCCTGGAAAAGGAAGAAATTTCTACCGAAGAAAATGCTCCTATCCAAGAAGAAGTTCCTATCGAAGAAGAAATTCCTACCGAGGAAGATACTCCTATCGAAGAAGAAATTTTTGCTGAAAAGGAGAATTCTATCGAAGATGTAGAACAAATTCAAGAGGATGTAGAGGACAACCAAATAAATGAATATGATAATTTATTTGATGATTTTGTCAAACAAGTGGAGGATTTAAATAAACAAAGAAATTATTCTGCTGCGGTCGAAATCTGCAATAAAATTTTGGAGATATTGCATTTATCAAGCCATAGTTCAGAAATTGAAATATGGGAATCCCAGAAGAATGAATTTTTCCAAAAACTTGAAGTAATGCTAAAACAAAGAGCAGAAATTGAAGAAATTGAAAAACTTGAAAAATGCCATGATGATTTACTAATTACTATCGCGTCCGACGAGAAAAACGCCTCATGGAATTATGGTATCGGACATTGCCGTGAGATCTTGGTAGTTTTAAATAACTTGGGCCGGGAACCTGAAAAGAGACAGTGGTTGCGTAAACAAGAATACTTTGAACAAAAAATTCAACATCAAATCCTGGAGGAAAAATATAAAGAACTCTCCAATAATTCTGAAACCAGTCAAAAAGCAGGGCATTGGGATAGTGCTCTTGAATCAATTGACGAAATTTTACTTATTTTATCTTCTTTAAATCGGGAATCAGAAAGAGATGATTGGGAATCTCAAAAGAAATCAATAATGGAAAAAAGAGAAATTTTAGCCCAAGAAGCTCTAGAAGAAAAGCTTAAAGAAGAAAAGCTTAAAGAAGAAAAGCTTAAAGAAGAAAAGCTTAAAGAAGAAAAGCTTAAAGAAGAAAAGCTTAAAGAAGATCAGTCTCCAATGCAGCTGGATACCCAGAATCTATTGTATATTGAATATTCCAAATTAAAGGATTCAATTTCCGAGGTTCAAAAAAACCAATATTGGAGCGATGGCATAAAAAATTGTATTCGTATTGTGGATATCCTTCCCCAAATCGGTAAAAATGATGAAATTCCACACTATAAAACCTTGAAAGATGAATTTGAACAAGAACTCCACGAAGAAACTACAGCCCAGGATTATAGTTATTTTGATAAAGTCGATATTGAACAATATTCCAGCGATGAAATGAATCTAAAAAAATATCCAGAATTACTGAGGCAAGCAAATACAATCGAATCCAGTCAAAAGAAAGAATCCAAGGAAATTTTACTCCGGTGTTTGGCAATTATCAAATCGGATGAAGAACAATTTATCCAAAGTTACCCAAAAAGAAAAATGGATAGAAAGACCCTAGAAAAACGATTGGCCAGAATTGCGAAAAGTTAAAGTAGAAATAAGAAATCTGGTTGAGCCAAAACTAATCTATTAGCAAGAGTTTTCTGCTTTTAGCATTTCTCGTAAGTGGTCGATGGATTCGCAGTAATATAGGCATACTCGAGTTTTTTTAACAATCTCGGCAATTTTGTCTTCCAATTTGAAGTGTTGACAGTCTATATATACTCTCTCGTTGTTAAAAAATTCAATTCTTCGACACGATTTACATCGAGAACATGGAATAACCAATTTCTTTAAAGAACTAGAAATAACTAGATGGTCTTCGATGTTTTGTAGTGCCATGCATAACTTAAGTAAATTCAAACTTAATTAAATATTGTACAATTCATTATTTGCGACCTAGGGAAAGAATAAAATTCTTTATATTGACTAATTATTACTAACTGAAATCACCAATTTGGCGACCTAAACGGAGGAATCAAAAGTAGGCTTGTTTTCCAAGATTTTGGTGGTTTCAACATATTTTTGAGCAAACGCACACAGAAACGTGGAAAATATTCCATTTTCTTTTTGTCCTTGTAATTCCCAAAGAAATGGAGTATTTTTATATACCAATCCACAACCAATAATAGAAGCATATGAAATTTTTGTTTATCTGTGTTCATCCCGATGACCTGGAGTTTAACTGCTCTAACTTGATCAGTTATCTCACATCCACTGATAATTCTGTGGAAATCCTATCCCTTACTCAAGGGGAGTTCGGAATTTCCTTGGATCAGTGGAAAGGTCCTCGATTAGCAAAAATTCGGAAAAAAGAATCAATCAATGCTGCTGCCATAAATGGAGTATCTGCAGAAAATGTCTATTTTGGCGATATTATTGATGGTTTTGTTAAATACAACTCTGAAGCGCTGGGATATGTGCTAAATTGGTTGAATAAATTGCAGCCGGATATCATATTTGCGCCAGAACCCTATTATACCTATTATTGGCACTCGGATCATATTAATTGTGGTCGTCTTGCCTACTATATTTTCAGAAAAAAGCAAAATCTTCTAAATCATCCCTTAAGATCTCTCTATTTCTATACAACGGTTAAACCTACCATATGGTGGCCATTTAAGGATTCATCCCATGCAGTGCGAGCGCTTTCATTCCATCGAAGTCAATGGTGGCTTTTGAAAAAGGTTCGGCTCTTCTATCCTATCGAAAAATTCAACTTGCCATATAGAAGAAAGATTGGCTCTTGGAAATTTGCGGAAAGATATAGAAGAGTATATCGAAAGGGAAAAAACCCGGCCATAAATTTCATTTTGAAGGTGATCTTGGGTAAACTCAGCCGATCTCACACAGTTAATCCTCCAAGAAGTCATTATACTGTTCCTGACGCTTCGACTCCTTTTGGGCAAAAAATCGCTCAACTTCGAAGTGAGAATTGATGTGAGGAATTGATTTCAGATAATATTCTCCCTATGTGGGAATAAGATTTTATATTATTCCGAATTTGCATATTTATCTAATATTCTAGGAGAACGAATAGAATTCCCACCATCGAACAACTATCCCTAAATTTCCCACTCTCAGCGAAACACCCTCGTTGGCGCGCAATCAGTTTTGCCTTCATTCTTGTTACTTTTTTAGAAAGTTTTTCCAGTCAAACGGTTATGATAGCACTGGCTGTCATCATACCTCGGGATTATTCATCCAATTCCATGGTATTTGGCTTAGCTGCTACCGTTTATGCGCTCGGCCGAATGATGGTTATCTTTCCGATGGGTAAGCTCAGTGATAAAATTGGGCGAAAACCCGCTTTACTGATTTCAATTTCAATGTCAATATTAGGGTTAGTCCTATTGCAATTCGTTCATAATATTTACATGATCCTGTTTAGCAGGTTTTTGATGGGTGCTAATGCGTATATTGGGATAATGATGGCTTTAATCGACGATGCATTTCCCCCCGCAGAAAAAGGGAAGCCAGTTTCATGGTTGACTGCTACGAAACTTGCAGGATTCTTAATGGGATCAGTCCTAGGTGGAAATATATATGAATTGATGGGCGATTCATTCGCATATACGATTCAAATTGCCCTTATGGTTATTATTTTTCTTGTTGTAGTCATCTGCGTGCCCCTGCAAACCAAGATTCCAATCGATGGTGAGAATCCCCCAGAAATCGCTTCATCGTCTGATACTTCTCCATCTTCATCTTCCTCTTCCTCTTCATCTTCCTCTTCATCAGAGATTCCAAATCAAAATCGGGCAGTAATCATTAAACTTCTAAAAACCCCTGCATTTCGGGCGATATTGGTCATCAATTTCGGTGTCAATTTAGTCTTCCTCGGATCGGGGGCCTATTGGTCCTATATGTTGATCAATCATTATTCATTGGAGGCTGGTATGGTCGGAATATTCTTCTTACCGCCGTTATTGGGGGATATTTCTTCTCTTCTGCTCACTGGAACTAGGAAAGACATGTTCCGTGTGATGCGTGTATCGTTCTACGCTGCCATCGGTTGCTTCTTTTTCTTGTTATTCTTACCTTTCTGGCAAGGTGTCTGGCTTTTCACTTTCTATGGCACCCTGTTTGGATTTGTGAATTGTATGGTGATCCAAGCTGTGGATACTCTCAGTCTTCGTTTTGCCCCACCCAATCAAGAAGGTACCGTATTAGGTCTTTACAAATTCTTCACTTCACTCGGAGCGGTGATTGGACCATCCTTGCTTCTATTTATGGTCCAATATATATGGCCACTATCTGGAGTGATGCTCTTTCCCATAATTCTAACCATTAGTGGGCTGATTTTCATAAAATATATACGCCCGATGGAAAAGAAATTATCAAGCCCAAAAACATAGACTTAGTGTACAAGAAATTATTTGAAACCTAATTCCATTTTTTCTAGAATTTCTTTTCGTAATTCGGCTTTTTCTTGAATTTTATCATAAACACGAGTAATATCATCACTAAACATTAAAGGTGCATCCGGTATCAATTCATGAAATAGAAATCTCTCATTTTTTTGTTTGCAAATCTTACGATGGTAAATTTCTTTCATTTCAATAATAGTTCGAGGAGAAATTTCAAAGGGTTCTTGAAATATAGTGGCGAATTTGTCTACCGATATTGGTTGCTTTTTCTGAAGATTCAGCAAAAAATCTAACGTACATTGAATCGTTTCAAGAAATATGATTTGATTTCCGATTGTTTCTTGAAAACTTGGGAGCAGATCTTTGGATAGATGATATACATACAATGTACTAAACTCGTAATTATAATACTTCTCGGAGTCATCATAATGCTCATAATTGAATTGACCTTCTTCTCCAATTCGATGTAAATTTTCTTCAACATTTAATTCCATCCGAGGTATATTTAATTCCTCACTCAATTCACGGATCGCTGTTTCCCAATAGGATTCGTCAATTTCGGAATGTCCTCCAAAAAATGCCAAACTTCTTCCCTTGAATTCCGATTTTTTGGGTTTAATTTGCAATATAATAGGCCTTTCTTCCATTGAAAGCCCATTTTCATCAGATTTTTCAGAAGTTGTGTCTATTTCAGGCACAACGATAATAATGACTGTTTTATGATATATGGGGAGTTCATGCAAATGGCGACGTGTAGAAATACCCACTGCTATTTTGTTTTTATTATAAACTGGAACCAAACCAGTATAATCGACTAATTCTGTTCCAACCAACCCCGCAAATGCTTTTTGAAAAGCCTCTCTGAATTGAATATAATTTTGATTTATTGGTTTTAATTTTACTTGTTGGATATATTGCAGTTCTAATACTTCTTGCAGGAAATGTTGTGTGCGTTTTTTTTTATCATTCAAATCTTCACTTGTAGTATAGGTAAGTTGAGGAACGCATTGAATCCAAAAATCAGGTTGGGAGATATCCTCTAAAATTAAAGTAATTATCTTATATTGTCTAGAAGGAATATTCAATTTTTGAGCTGCTTGGAATTCTAAAAAAACATTATCCGAAGCGAGGGAATTCCTTGATACAAACAGTACAAACATGTTACTCTGGTTTAACATTTTTAAAATGCGTGGAGACCACTTAACCCCTGGAGCAAGCAAGTGATCATACCAGTAATATATGTGTTCTTGTTTGAAGAGAGGTAAGATGGATTCAACTTGAAGACGATCTTGGTGTGAATAACTAATAAATGCGTATTTTTGAATATGCTGAGTCATAATCGTAACCTAAGAATAAGCTAATGGATGCTTAAGTTTTTCATTTTTTAAATAAAAATTTTTGCCAAATTGATTTGAATTCAATTTTACCAGAATATTATGTGATTCCGCAATATTAAACTAGAATTGGAAGGGCTTCTTTGAAAATTGAAAGAAATCGTTAGAAATTGAAAGAAATTAAAGTAAAAAAACACCCAAAAGATACCCAAATTTCTCCAGAACCCCCATAGGGTGCTGCCTATATTCCGAGATCAACCCAAGGTTTATTTGATCTCGGTTGTTGGTTCCTTTTCTTATTCTTTTATGTTCTCAATCTATCTTTTTCAATTATCCACCTTTTACTGCCAAGGAGATGATAATTTCCAAGACATCTTTATTTTTGGGTATATCCGCCATACTGTCGCCGTAATATGCAAATTGCACAATTCCCTTTTTATCTACTATTAACATTCCAGGCATTCTTCCCAGTTTATACCATTTTGATTCCTGTTTGAGCTGTTTCGCCACAGAATTTTCTATATCATAATAGATTGGAAACTTTT
>JABCSI010000269.1 GCA_018238965.1 Promethearchaeota archaeon | reverse complement strand
ATGGGATATTATCAAATTAAGCGCTTCGGCCGGAACCAGTAGTGCAGAATTATCGGTAATTAGCCCTAATTTCGCAAGTCAATCTCGAGATATTGCTGTTGTGATCCAAAACCGGGAATTTGATTATGTCTATACAGGTGATATTGTGAATAATCAAATCTCGAAATTTTTGGATGAGGACTGGCAGATTGATTTAGACATTTACGATGTGTCAGCGGGTATGGTACTTACGGATAATGCGATTGTGACTCTTTCTTTTGCATTCCTTCCATCTGATATAACTAATTTTGTTGTCAATAGTGGATCATACAGTAAATTCGTAAGCTGGGATACCATTTTGGATGGTTGGGTGACAAAAGGGACTTTCGTAGGAACCCTCACGATTGAAGATGCAAACAATTTGTATACTCCTATTGTGGAAGATATTACCTTAATTGTTCAGGAACGAACATTCTCATACGCTTTAACCGGTGATTTTGTCAGCAATAGTATAACGGTATATAAGGGAGATAGTTGGAATTTCTCTGTCGAAGTATTCGATTCTACTGGAACCAGCATGGCTTTCGAAGATGCCAATGTTTATATCAGTTTTTCTAATCTTGCATATGATATCACATTATTACATGAAACATCGGGTCATTATGAGAAATTGGTGGAATGGATCAATGTCCAAGGTGATTTTGATGATGGGACCTATATTGGAACGCTGTATATTGAAGATGCCGACGGGTATTTCACGGCAATTGAAAAAACAATTTCTATAACCATAAACAACCGAACAATTTCCACATTATTTGGAAGGGATTTCGATGGTCCGCGCATTACGACATATCAAAGTGCAGATTGGAATCTTAGTATTTCTCTATTTGATGAAAGTCGATCTTCTATTCCCTTAATTGGAGTTACTTATCTAAAGCTAGTGTTTCCAGATTTAGCAGATTATGAAATTACTTTCACTGATTCAAATTCGGATGGTATTTATGAAGCCTTTAGGAATTGGGCTCAATTAGATGCTGCCGGTTTAAGTGGAGGTTCATACGACGGAACATTGATTATCATTGAAGATGAGTTTACCCCCATTAATGTAAATATTGCGGTGGCGATCAATAATCAATCAATCCAAATAATATTTGGAGGAGATATAGATTCCGAAACGCAAGAAGTAATTCATTACGTTGGAGAAGATTGGAACATCACCATTAATGTTAACGATATCACTGGAGATCCCGTCGCAATTATTGATGCTACCGTTAATATTACCTTTGGTTCCCTGGATGATCTAACTTTAACTTTAGATCACATCGTTTCTGGCAGGTACTCCGAAGAATTCGATTGGAATACACTCAAGGATGATTTTTTGGCTGGAACCTTCCAAGGAAAGTTATCCGTTCGCACCACTGCGGGAATTGTTGTAACTGAATTTATTACATTCACGATAAATCCACGCATCATATTTCCAAGCTTACTGGGTGATTTCGATGGCCTTCAATTAATCGAAATTCGAGAAGATGACTGGTATCTCGCCGTACAAATTAATGATACTACCACTGCGGGTGATCCTGGGGTTGAAGGTGCAACAATAACTTTGCGATTTACGGGAATTGACGATGTCGTAGGTATATTCGACGATGACGGTAATGGGTTATACACAAAAAGTGTTGATTGGAATATCCTCAAACTTTTCTTCCCCGGTTCTTCCTATCAAGGTGTCTTACGAATAGTACAATCAAATTTCACGACTGTTACTAAGGATATCACACTTTTACTTCAAGAGCGAACGTTAAGTTTTACATTAGAGAGTGATTTCGATGGTGCCCAAATCATAAAATTCCGCGAAGAAATTTGGATTTTGGCAGTGAATCTTGTGGATGTTACCGGTGGTAATGTTGATTTACTTGGAGCAACCGTTACATTGAGTTTCCCATCTGCTGGTACCGATGGTTATTCCTTCACATTCACCGAAACTAGCAACGGATACTATAATTTGACCGTCCAATGGAGCACAATTGAATCTCTATTCCCAGATTCTATATATTCCGGAGTTCTTACGATTGAAAAAGTAGGTATTTACTCAACAGAATCTGAAAACATTGGCCTTACTTTGCAAAATCGAGTCATGCAATTAGAATTGCTTGAGGATTTGACATCTGGGCAAATTAACCAATTCCGGGGAATTGACTGGAATTTGGAAATTTTCCTTGAGGATATAAGTTCTGGTTCCTTAGACCTATCCGGAGCCACAGTTACTCTCACTTTCTCTACAATAGGCTATCAGATCATTTTGGAGGATAAAGGTAATGGAATCTATAACAAATCTCTAACATGGACTTCTATTAGTTCCTTATTCGTTTTAAATAATTATCAAGCAACATTGACAGTATCTCGGGATAATTTCGTATCACTTTCTGAGAATATTGCGCTTATCCTTCAAAATCGGATTATTGATTCCGATTTCAGCGGAGATATTTCTCAGGGTGGTAATTTGGAAAAATACTTGGGTGAATCATGGAATCTGGTAATCAATGTCACTGATATCACAGGAACTTCCTTCCCCTTGGAGGGTGCTACATGCTACATATATATACCCGATTTAGATCTTTCGATTGATTTATACAGTATTGAATCTGGAATATATGGACGAAATTACACTTGGAGTTTAATCGAGCAATATTTCGATAGTGGAGCCTATGAAGCAGAATTAGTCATCACGAAACCTTATCATGAATCGTTTACTGCCACAGTTAACATTTTCTTGGCCCAACGGTTGATAAGCATGGAATATTTAGGTGAGATTAGTGCAGGAGGGTTATTAACCAAGTATTTGGGTGACGATATTGAAATTCGCCTAGTACTAATCGATGAATCTCGCAATGAAAGTTTAACTGGTGCGACCGTATTTCTGCAATTCGATATCTCTTTAGGGTATGAATTTAATGAAATTGGTGAAGGTGCCTATCGAATTATCCTTGATTGGGTTGATATTCGATATTTCTTTACCAGTGGACTATTTGATGCCCAATTAACTGTGGATAAAACGAATTTTGAAACTTTGACAGATACATTTACCCTGAATCTCCGTGAAAGAACTATTGATTTTATTCTAGGTGATGATTTTGATGGTAATACTCTTTTAAACAAATTTTACGGTGAAGATTGGATTATATCGGTAGATCTCTACGATATATCCCGTGAATATATTGGATTAGAAGATGCTGATGTCACGATTTATTTCCCTGATGTTGATAAAACGTTCATTCTTTATGCAACAAATATTAGCGGAAATTATTATTATGAAGTACATTGGGATAACGTTGATGATCTATTCACTGAAAGTTCGTATGATGGAATTTTGACCATAACTTGTACTAATTTTGCCACAATTACGCGAGCTATAAGTCTTGAACTCGAGACTCGATCCTTTTCAATAGAATATTTGGGTGATTTCCAATCGATTTCCACTTCCCAAATTATCGTCGAAAAAGGATATGATTGGAATATTACTTTGCAATTATTCGATCAGAGCCGTGGTGGTATCCCACTAGTAGGTGCTTCAATTACCGTGCGATTTGAGAATCCTGCATATCAATTCATTTTATCCGATGATGATGGTGATGGGGTTTATAACCGCACTGTGGATTGGGATTCCATTAAAGATCTTTTCGTTGAACATGCCGGTGATTATTTGGGTGAGATTATTATGATTAAAGAATATTTCAACACTCAAACCATAGGATTAGGCTTGACAATTGATTATCGAGAAATTGGTCTCGAATTCCAAGGTGGATTTGATGAAGATTCTCCCTTAATTTCCGAAAAGAAGGGAGATTCATTCGAGTTCGAGATTCAACTCATTGATAACCGCACTAGGCAACCCATAACAGATGCTGAAGTCTTCATTTATTTCGAAGATATCGATTTCCGTCTTAATTTGACCTATACTGATAATGGTACTTATGTTGGAACTGCCAATTTTGCTGATATCAAGGCGTTTACCAACGATGCCAGTTTCTCTGGAGTATTAACGATTGTATCGGATAATTACGATTTTGCGGATATGACCATATTCGTTAATATTGAAATGGAAGAAGCGATTGCGGGCATCCCAACATTCTATTTGATTATAGGGATCGCAGGTGTTGTGATTTTAGTAGGGTCTATTGGTGCGTATAAAACAATTGAATATGCACGAATACCGGCTTTGATTAAAGTCATCAATAAGTTAGAGGGTCAGATTGCAAAGGGAGCTATGGTTTCCGACGATAAATTGGCTCGCTCCTTATTGGATATAGTCACCGAAGAATTCGGAGATGCTTGGGAAATGTTGGATCTTGATCCCGCAAAGCAACTTGCTTCTCTGGATCAAGCTGCTGCTGAATCATCTGATCTTGCCAATTCACCGCGAGGAGGGTTCTAAAATGCCTCTCGGAATGATTGTAATGCATTGGGACGACCGTATGGGCGCAGATATTGTTGCCCGTTATCCCCCAGAATCTTCTATTGAAGATAAAACTTTAATGCAATTGTATTCCCAGCATGAATATTCCGGTGATTCAGGAATTGTCACTATGACATCCGGACCAATAAATATCGCTTCCTATTACACCGGGGTTGATGATGCCATCTACACGATTCTTCTACTTTCTGCCCAAGAAGATGGAGAAATCTTCGAAGATGGATTATCCGAAATAACACGCACAATAACTGCTAATATTCATACGGGAACTTTGGATGCAATCTTGCCTGGATTATTTCAACGGCTTTCGGTGTATCCTACCCTCAATGATGAGCAGAAACTGGCAATGATATTCGGAAGTACCATCAAACGTGCCATCATCACGCGATTGCGCGAAGATGTTGCTGTTAGTAAATCTGAATTGAATATTTGGTTGAAGGATCAACATCGAGAAGGATTCTTTGATATCGAGATTGAACTTAATAGTTTGGTCAAAATGGGGATTGTGAAGGTAATTTCGATTCAAGGGCAGCCCTCTGACATGGTGTTTCTGGTGGAAGATATTTTAGTATTGAGAGTTCCTTCCCGTGAATTAATCAGCGATCCCGTTGATCACCATCTACCCGAATCTCTAAAATCTGCCTATTTTACCGAAATCAAGGCATATTTCGAGGAATACCATCCCAACGAATCGGATAACATCGCTCTTTGTGAAAATGTGCTTTTGGAACCCCAGGCCTACGAAGTTCTAAAACTTATCAGACAGGCGATGGTGACACGTAATGATATTGAAAAGTTGCGGAAAAAGGGTGTGGATGATATAGATAAGGTGTTGCGGATTCTGTGGGACAATAAGTTGTTGGTAATTCTTCAAGATGAACACGGCAACGAATATTATTGTCTGACGGCCGATGTCGTGCTAAAGAAGATCTTCCCAGAGTATCACATCGATACCATCAAACACCAATACCAAACTCGCACGCAGTCGCCCGAAGTGCTTAAACAAGCCTTGGAAATCATCAAAGATAGATATTATGAAATGCAAAAGGAAGCCAAGCGTAAAAAAGCAACCGCTTAATGATATAAAACCACAACCCCGTGGGTTGATTTTTTTATTCCTTTAATTCTTAAGTTTACAAGTTAATTAGTTTTTTCTATCTTAATATTACTTTTCCTTTGAATAATACTCCGACATAATTAATTTTATTGATAGAATTATATACTCTTTTGAAATCTCCCCTGTTTTTCAATATTTAATCCTTTAATTAGTTTCCATTCAAACTTTTCTCAATAAATAATCCTTTCCCCTAACTATATATTCGCTTTATTCAATCATATGCAATATTTAATGAATTAAAGGGCTATATTTATATATATCTTTACCCTAACTATAAATAATGACCTACCTTATTCGTAAAAAAATTAAAGGAAAAACCTACCTATATCTGGAGAAAAGGAAATGGATTGATGGTA
>JABCSI010000268.1 GCA_018238965.1 Promethearchaeota archaeon | reverse complement strand
TAAATAAACATTCATTTACTTCACCACTAACTCAAAAGTTAATGAAGAGATATCAGAAAAATCAACAACATTAAATTCCTCTTTAAAATCAATTGCATGAAGCAATTTCTTTTCCTGAGAATTAAATAATTCTAGCAATTTTGATACCAATTCCTTAATTACATAAGATTGATGGATTATACAAGGATCATCATCATCAAATATTACAATACTTAGCTCGATAATAAATTTGTCTTTTAAAGGTAAATTTAAAATATTACCATCATAAAGGACATAGTCTCCACGTCTAACAATAACTCGTTCTTTCATAAAATCCCTCCTAGAATATTCTGAAATAGAAAATAATAGCTATGATTAAGAATAGTAATGCATTTAATATTTTAATTATATGTAGATGTTCTCTAATGTAATTACTCGTAGTTACAATTCCTTTACCAGTAATTGATATAACTGCTATAACGATTAAAGGAATAACAAACATTATATTATAACTTAGAAGTAAAAAGTATGAGTATCCTACTTCTTCATATTTTATCTCATTTACAATGGTCACATAAATTTGACCCGTACATATTAATTCAGTAATACTTAAGGTAATACCAAGTATAAATGTTAATACTAAAATTGATATTATTCCTTTTTTACTTTCCTTATTATTCATAGCACTTGTAAATTTTTTAACGATAACTTTATTATACTTTTGAACCCATTTAGGTAACTGATTTTTAACTTTTGCATAGTCTTGATTTCTTGTAACTACAAAATCATAGAGATTCAAAACAAATAAGAATGATACAAGTAAGAATATAAACCAGTTAATTACTGTATTTATTATATCCGCCTGGTCAGTATAAGTACTTAATATATTTAGAAGTCCAAATCCTATTAACAAGTAGGAGAAGAACAAAGCTGAAATATAGGTTATACTAACAAGAATTAGTGATTTTTTATTTTCTGTAAACAACCTGTTTAGTTTGGTTTTCTTTTTATAAAAGATATTCATGATACATTATCTTTTTGTTTTTTAGGGACTGTCGAATCTTTTTGAATTGAAGCAAAACTGTGATATTTGCAAATATTTCTTTCTGGGCCATGTTTCATACTATTGAAGTAAATGATCTCCAGAGAAGAGCATTAACCCTCTAAATAATGGTGCACAGGTTCTTCAGTCCATAATCAAGAATAGATTTTTAATTTAACTCTCCTAATATACACATGTGGAGCAAAAAAAATGATCTCTATTTCAAAATTCAAGAAAATGGGATTGATACCCGTTTTTTCCTTAGATAAAATTCAAAATATCGATCCATTATTGGATATTTTCCAAAAAGTGGGGATTGAATGCATAGAGATCACTTTTAGGAACCCAAATACTCCCGAATTACTCCAAAAACTAAAAGAAAAATATCCCGATTTTTGTTATGGAGTAGGAACCGTCAGGACCTTGGAAAATTTGAAAATTGCGTTTGATTCTAATGTTAAATTTATCGTAACACCTGGATTTAGCGAACCATTGACACAGGAGATCAAAAAAATGGACATCAAGGCATATTATCCTGGTATAAATTCAACATATGGAATTGAAAAAGCCTTGGAATACGGTTTTACTACTTTAAAATTATTCCCAGCAGAAGCTTCTGGAGGAGTTGCATTTATCAAGGCAATGAAGGGACCTTACCCGGATATTCAATTCATTCCTACAGGAGGGATTAATTTAGGAAATTTAGCAAATTATTTACAATTATCAAACGTTTTAGCTGTAGGGGGGAGTTTTTTAGCACCTTCTGAATTTATTAGGAATAAACAATGGAATAAAATCCATGAAATATGCAAAGAAGCAGTACAAATTTATCAAACTATTCGAGGTTTAGTAGAATGAAAACGCAAAATCGATTTTATGTAAGTCTGGGTGAAATTATGCTCCGATTAAATAGTATCGGCCATGAAAGACTCTTTCAACAACCATTATTAGAAGCACGCTTTGGAGGAGGTGAAGCAAACGTGGCAATCTCCCTTGCAAATTTCGGAGAATCTACTCGTTTAGTAACCGCACTTCCTTCCAATCAAATTGGAGATAAGGTACTTCAATATTTAGCCGGATTTCACATAGATACATCATCAATTATTCGGAAGAATGACAGATTGGGTATATATTTCCTAGAAACAGGAAGTGGTCCACGACCCTCCAAAGTTATTTATGATCGAGCCCATTCTGCAATTTCCAAGGCAAATTCAGATGAATTTGATTGGGACCTAATATTTTCAGATGCCCATTGGTTTCACATTACTGGAATTACTCCTGCATTAAGTCTATCAGCTGCCGAACTCTCTTTAGTGGCAGTCAAGGAAGCTAAAAAACGTAATATTACTGTTTCCTGTGATTTGAATTATCGGAGTAAATTATGGAAATATGGTAATAAACCCCATGAAATTATGCGCGAATTAGTGAAGTATGTTGATGTAATTATCGCTAATGAGGAAGATATTCAAAAGGTTTTAAATTTTGAATTAGATCAACAAATTGGGGGAGTAACTTTAGCGAAAGAAAAATATAGAAAATTAATCGCACGAGTTTTAGAAACATATCCACATCTACAATATATCGGAATTACCCTTCGCGAGTCATTTTCGGCCGATAATAATGATTGGAGTGCCATCCTCTATTCGAAAAAGGAAGATCAGGTTTTTGAATCCATAAAATATCACCTAACATATATTGTTGATCGGGTCGGAGGTGGGGATTCATTTGCAGCGGGATTAATTTATGGGTTAAACCATATGGATAATTCCCAAGACGCCGTTAATTTTGCTGTAGCAGCCTCTGCTCTAAAGCATACTATTCCAGGGGATGCAAATTTAGTTTCTGTTGATGAGGTTAAAGCATTAATGCAAGGTGAAGGACATGGAAGAGTCCAACGTTAAATAATTATCCGGAATATAAGAAGGAATTAGAATTGAAAAAAAGAATGAAGATTTTTTAACATATGAATTAGAATCCTTAGAGATAGCACGCTGGAAATTACGCGCTATTCTCTTCATCCATGTAATCGCTGGGATAGAAGTTCTTCTTTCGCCCAGATTTTTCAAAGACAACGATTTCTGCGTCTATGAGCTTATCCAAATGGTACTTTACGGTCTTGTGGTCCAAATCCATTCGATGGGCAATTTGATTTTGGTAAATGCCAGGATGATCATTTATCATCTGTAATATTTCAAGCGTGGTGCGGCTTTTTTGGAGCTTTGCATCCAATTTCGAGATAGGATTCTGTTCATAGTAGGGATAATAAAGAAGGTATTGGCCTACCCGTTGTTTTCGGACCACTTTGAACGTTTCTAGAATATCCAGATGCCAGGCCAAATTTCCTGCCGACAGATGAATTTCGCGTAATATTTCGTTGAAGTGGACTCCGGGTTGCTCCAAAATCAGATTAATGATGGCATTGCGATTTTCATTCTCCAATACATCCTCAATCGAAAGGCGATGGGCGCCTTTATCGATATGTAAAACTCGATTTAAGAGAAAATCCCGGTACTCTTGGGTGGTCATAACAATTCCCATGAGAAGGGCGATGATTGGAATACCGATGATTAAGAAATATTGCCAACCTTCCAATTCACCATCAAGGGGAGGAATTGTGGAATCGGTTTGAATTTTCACCACAGTAAGGGTAAAACTATCCATAATCTCTTCATTCGACAGAGAAACTTGAATCCCTCCATCTATTATTTGAGTATCTAGGGATATCCATTCACTTTCTTGTTCGGAATAAATAACCCAGAGAAAATCCGAGAGCTCATCTTGGGAAAAATCGGCCGAATAATTCAAATAAGTGAAAATTTCGATTTCTTCGATAAATTCGGCTTGGGTTTCAATTGTATAAAATGTATTAAAGGCAAATACAGAATCCACAGGTAAAAAATCCTCATCCGAAAAATTGGGGGATGTGTGTGAAAGAGAACTGATAGTTGAATCCGATGAAACTGATAAAACTGATGATGCATGTGGAGAATTTTTACCGCCATTTTGAATTTGATTTTGGGGGGGATTGGCAAAACTACCTTGATAATAGAGTGAAAGCTCGATATCTTGAGAGTTATTAATATTCATGCCCAGAAATCGTTCGGATACGCTTTCATCGTATGAAATTGAAAAGTTGACGGATTGTTGGGAATAAAGTTGGAATGCCAAATTATCGCCAAAATCATATTTTCGGGATTCGTTTGGACTTTGATTGTGTTCCCCTTGATATTCCCTAGGAGGATTCACAGGGGGCTGACTTGATGCCGAAATGAGAATAGGAAACACGGTAAAGAGTAGTAACAGACCTAGAATGATGGAATGCCGGAGTGATGGATGAATCAATGATTTATGGCCGAACATATGAGTAAAACCTCCAAGCTAATTGGCTTTAGATATGAAAAATGTTGAAAAGATCCTCCCAATGGGAGGGATTAATTGGGAATATTATGGTAAAAAAAAAGAATTGCTGGTTTTATATCATAATCCTATAATAGATTATTATAGATTTATACTCGCTTTTTCTTGATTAGGAAGACCATTCCTGCCAAAGCCAAAATTGCTGGGAAGGCTAAGTTAGAATATCCTGGAATAGTGGAGTCTTCATCATAAGTCAAAAGGGTCCAGATTGAAAAGTGATTTGTGTAAGCAACAACCATTCCATTTTGGTAACTGGAGGCAACGGGCACAAATTCTTCAGTATCTTCGTCGTAATAAGCCCATGTTGCATTGGAATCGTCCGAATTAATGGCCAATCGTGCTTGAACATCGCAATCACCACTCAAGGATACATTAATCATGAATTGCTCTTGATATCTGTATTGATTCTGATTTTGATTTTGGTTTCGGCTCTGAACCGTGTTTCCGTCGGTCAACCCAATGTCGCTGTTTTCGGTACGTATGGTCATGTTGACACTGATGGACTCGGATGTATTCAAATCCATTTCAAAATTGCGGTCGGCTAACCCACTGTCATCACAATCAATGTTAACATCGGTAGATTGATTCACTCGTAACTGAAATTGGAAACGATTGCGAAATTGGTATTGATTGGTCGAATTTCCAGCAACAGTATCCATCTTATGATCAGCATCAACAACAACCTCATTGGGTCCAGGACCAGGGTTTGCTGCAACACTTGATAATCCCATAGTTACGACAAGAACGGTCATAAACGCAAGGACTGCGGTTTTTTTTAGCATTGTTTTCATAACTTTATCACATTTAAAGGGTGATTAAGATAAATAGCTCGGGGACGATATATAAAAACTACTGGATGGTTCTCCCCCTAAATTTTTCGGGCTTTTTGAAAAGTAACAATTTAAATGAAAAACTTTCATTTCTATCAACTAGGCTTACGAACCGAGACAGAAAGTGACATGAAAAGAAAACTTTTGGGAATCAGTTTGGTAGGGTTGATGGTATTTGCTCCCTGGCTCCCACTCATAATCGTTGTACAGGTTCAAAAAGCATCATATGAAGGGATATCTGGTCCATGGACGTTATTTTCCCCCACGAATGATCAAGAAATCTACATCCTTTGGGAATCAAGCGACCCGAGCCCTACCCAATTATCTTATGGAACAACCGCAGATGATCTTTTGCACATTTATGACGAAGCCAAACCCAAGGTCCACCATCATACCGTTTTAAGCAATTTACTGCCTGATACCCATTACTATTTCCAAATTAATTACTCACAAACTGACCAGGCGCAAACGGAACAAACGCAAATTAATCATTTCATAACTATACCAAACACCTCTACTTCAGAATTCACCTTTCTCGCAATATCAGACACCCAACAGGCAGCAAGGAACGGATACCACCCCAGAATCGCGCAAGCTGTCGCATCCCGATACCAATCAGCAAAATTTCTTCTCTCGGCGGGGGACTTGGTGAGGGATGGA
>JABCSI010000267.1 GCA_018238965.1 Promethearchaeota archaeon | reverse complement strand
TCTGTATTATACCTATGACGAACATGTTCGGATATAACTTGATATTGGATTCTAAACTTATTTAAATGATTCCTATGTTGCAAAATATTGTACCTGGTCTCATTACCTTCCTCCACGAGGCGTTTATGGTTATGTGGATAGGTGGACTGTTCGTTTTGGTCCTTGTCTTGCTCCCAGTCTTGAAAAAAGAGAGCGATCCTCAAAAAACCAAATTGTATGCTGCCTTTGCAAGAAAGATACAATTACGGTTAAGAATCTATGTTTACGTTGCCATTGTTGGTTTGTGGGCTACAGGTATGTTTCTGAGCAAAATGAACCAATCTTTAGGCCTTATTAATTTCAGTAACACATTCCAAACCCTTCTAACCATCAAACATCTTCTCATCTTTGCCATGATTGGTATGGCGGTTTGGCGTACACTCCTTATGCGCGAAAAACCCGGAATGGGCGGTAAAGACGGTAAGGGCGGTAAAGACGGTAAGGACGGTCAACAACCTTCACCCGAAAAGGTAATGGCCAATATGAAGAAAACACTCTTACCACTTTTCATCAACTTCGGCTTAGGTCTTGTGGTTATGTTCCTCAGTGGAATACTTCCCTTTATGTGAACGCTTTAATGAGTTGAATCAACCCCAACTCTTTTTTTTATTCCATCCTTCCCTTACTAACTTCTTTTCTGCAAATATCTTAATGAATTAACATCTTTCTGCAGATTTAAAATTTATTTATTCAATCAATCGGAAAAACTCATTAAATCTGAGAATTGTCCTAAAACATCAAAGATTTTTATTTTCCAAAATCAAGATGTGTATGGAATACATATTTATTTCAGATAAAAATATCTAATTTAATACAAAGAAGTGGTAGGACAATGCCCAAAAGATTAAAAAATATAAAAAAGAGAATATTTTTCACCGTATTCTTATCAATTGCTGTGATTTCAGTATTATCGCCGCCAATTCAAGAATATCCTGTCGATAATGGCTTAATTCAAGTACCAACAGCCGAACCTATAGCTCAACCCCCAGCTGATATTCCAATCAAAATTGATGAAGTCTCAGATTTTGCTTCTTTTCCAGGTTCTGGAACATACCATGATCCTTACATAATAAGCGGCTATGAAATAATGAGTAGTTCTACTTATGGGACTGCAGCACTTAGTTTCATAAGTGTTTCGGAATATGTGGTTGTTTCAAATTGTACTTTTATAACAAATGGAACTACTGAGCTCGCCGCAATATATATGGATAATTCAAGTTTAATCAGCATTGTGAATTGTAAAGTTGATGTTATCAATAAACTTGAGGGTGGATTTGGAATAAAAATGCGTAACAGTTCGGACATACAAATCGTCGGTTGTGAAATCAGTAATGTCTATCATATGTCCAGTGTTGAAATTTTCACCGATTGTTCTAATGTACTTGTGAAATCCAATATAATAAAAGGTTGTTGGAATGCAGTTGCATCTGGTATGATTGTGGGGGGTGGTAATTGCACCAATTTAACCATTATTGGAAATCATATTACACAATGCAATTACGGGATCAATTTTAGAGATGTTATACATACAACAATTCGGGACAATTATATTGCAAAAATGGGTAATGAATATGGTTTAGATACAAATTACATCAATACAGAAAACTGTACTGACGTTTCTCTTATAGATAACACGATTATCAAGAGATTTTTGAATATGGACATTACTTTAACCGATGTGGCTGCTCCTCATAAGGAAATATTATTGGTTGCTGAACCAATTGATGGTTTTGGGCCATTTACATATCAATGGGATTTTGATGATAATAGCACGATTGAGACAACTAAGAGTGTTAAACACGTGTATTCTGCGGCAGGGTCTTATTATATCACAGTAACCGCAACTGATATTGATGGGGAAACTGTAACAACAGGGTACCAAATTGAGATTATTGAGGAAGTAGACGAAAATAAGGTACCTGGGTTTCCATTTGGAGCATTTCTCACCATTTCCATTCTTGGAATCGCAATAATTTGGAAGAAATCGATTAAAAATCATAATTGAGTCTGTTTCCATTAGAAATATCATTTTTTTTTTTCATGAATGTTTTATTCAATGTTTGTTTGTTCTAAATTCACTGAATTTGGGAAGGGGGCATTATCACGCGTTTTATATAGAATATTTCCCCTTCGTAATCTATGGCATATACATACCGAAATTATGCTCCCAACGAGGGACTCGAAGAAATTCAAGCGCGAATTTTTAATCAAGCCAATGTGCCGCGAAACGTTACCGCTGAAGAAATCCAAGAACGTTTTGAGACAGAAAAAATTGATCCAAAGACCGTCATTTATGCCTTCGACGAGAAAAATGAACCTGTTGCCTATGTACAAGCCCGTGATTATCCCGGTCGCAAAGAAGTCCACTTGGGATATCCATGGTCTTTACCTAACTGCCCTATAGATGTCCAAAAAAAAATGTATGGGGATTTGTTAACCTATCTGAAAGCTCGGGATTCAGAATTAAACATTCGATCCAATATGCAGAATATTCCAGAATTTACGGCGTTTGTTAAAAAGCAAGGCTTTATCGAGGACGGCAAAGTTATTCGATTTGAGGTTAACTTAAATTCCATAGCTAAAGCGAAAGCCAATTTTACAGATTTGCCCTATACGTTGCGAAAGGCTACGATGGATGATTATAATGCTGTTAAAGTCGCCTATTTCAAAGCCTTGGGTGATTTAGCGCGCCAGGAGAATGAAAATTTCAATACATTTGTCAAACAATGCCTTGAAAGCGGATTTATGCACCTCGCTATGCATAATGAAACAATCGTTGGTGCTTGCACAAATACTGTTCCCGATGCGGAGAATATTGCCCTAGATAACCAAAATGTTGGATTACAATTCTTCTTTACACTGATCGGGGAAGAAAAAGCAATCCCCATGTTAATGCGAAATGCAATTGAAATCGCCGTGCGGGAACAATGGAATCGGGATACTATCCGGATAGGATTCACTGATGAAAATGCACAAGAAATGGACGTTATTACAAAAATTGCCAAGGATCAAGAAGTGGTCCAATATCAATTCAAACTCCTATAAACTGGAATTCCATATCTAAGCCTTACTATGTTCGTATCATTGGTTACTCATTTTTTCTTTTCCATTATTCTTTCTTTTTCTTGTTCTGTTCTTTTTTCCACCATCGGGGCGCAACTTTTGGAGGATATTCGGCATAGACTTCCCGCAGAATTGTTCGAATATCATCTTGGTTAGGGGGATAGTCTCCAATTTCTTGTTGGGCGAGTTTTTTCCCATATAATTTGCAAGCAAGCCATTGACTATCCGAAGTTCCATAATACTTGAAAACCGATATCCCCAAGCCGTAATCATAGGCAATGAAGGATTTGAGCATTTCTTCTGCATTACATTCCACACTATTTGTGACGGATAAGATGCATGCCTCCTTTCCGTAATCGGAGAACCTCCTTTTCATATTGCGTTGACTGTACCAATGCATTAAGTTTGCCAAGGCGCCCCAGTATTTCCCATCGTCGATGGTTCCTGCCAAATAGGGATATAGCATTGGTAGGGCACAATCCATTTCCTTGGTTAGGCCATAATAATCCTGCCCAGTGAGTCGATTACTATATATTTTGGGACCGGGTAAATTGAACCAGCCCGTTAGGATATTTTCATCTACAGCTTTTACTGTCTCATTGAATTTTTTACCATAAGCGACAATGTTGTCCATTCTAAAGCGATGCCAATCCTTTCCCTTGAGTTTTTTAGG
Organism: Promethearchaeota archaeon; assembly: GCA_018238965.1. Lineage (GTDB taxonomy): Archaea > Asgardarchaeota > Lokiarchaeia > Sigyniarchaeales > Promethearchaeaceae > Harpocratesius. The sequence goes on along the minus strand of JABCSI010000267.1, from coordinate 2,187 downwards.
TTTATTTGGGGCGCCTTTATTTGGATACTGCTCCGCAAAGGCTGATCTACACCTCTCACACCCGCAATAGTCAAAGTGGTCAGTGGCATAGCGGATATAGTCGGCTAATATTCCATCAACGTGATAATTGGATGCTAGTTCTTTAACCAATTCCAGCATGTAATCTGCATGCTCCGATCGTGGGCAGTGGAAGGCGGTGGTCGGAATATACCCCATTCCTCGGGCATTTCGGGCAGAACCGATTTTTTCATCAATTTTGTCGGTCAGAAAAGGAATTTTTTTCCGCATTTCCTCAAATGATACCCCTTCCGGAAGGTTAATTCGCATTTCCCCATCCATATGAATCCCCGGATCTCCCTTCTTGAAGTTTTTTCCACCCTTAATATGGATAGATGCGGTTTCAGGATGGAGTGCGCCCCTATATGCATCATTCATATTCGTGATACTCAATAGGAAGATTATTTTGCGTTTTTGACAGATTTCAGAGAACTCCTCTACCAAATCTCTTCCGGTTGGGTTCCATCCCACTTTGGTTTTAGAAAGGGTGGCTCCATCTGTGTCCTTTACAACAAGACCGAAGGCATTGAAACCGTGGTCAATTACTTTTGAGATGATTTCGGTTGGGTTCAATTTTTCCACGAATTCGTAATCCAACTTTCGGAATCCTTCTGGACCTCGGACTGGCATTAAACTTTGTGCGAAAATTTTTTTGCTCCCAAATTTCTGTTTATAGGGTTCCATTTGGATTTTATTTAATAATGGGGGGTTTTTCATATCTTTATCTCATCAAGGGAGTTAATAAAGCTGAGGGTTATCGATTTCCATAAATTTTAAAACTGTCGAATTTTGCAAGATTCAAAATTTATTACAAGAAATTGCATTTAGAATTTCATTTAGAATTACATTTGAATTTCATTTATATTTTCAATCTTCCATTATAATATTGTGGTAATTGATCTCAAATCAGTGAAAATAAACGGTCGTACGATAAATTCCATCAAAAAAGGGCTGTTAAGTGAAAAGATTGCAACTAAATTTATTGTGGAGGCTGTGGGCGAAAATGTGGAAGATGATAAATTTTATTCCGCAGAGGGTTTTTTGAAAGCGCTGAATAATATCGGGGAAAAAATGAATGTTGTTATCCTGAAGAATGTAGGAACTAAGATCGTTGAAGCGGCAAAATGGCCTTCTGGTATAGATTCATTGGATTCTGCTATGCAATCCATTTCGGTTGCCTACAAAATGAATCATCAGCCGAATGATTCGGAAATTATTGGGGATTATATATTTAATAAAGTAAGTGAGAGAGAATGCACTATAACTGCTACAAACCCTTATCCATGCGATTTTGACGAAGGTATCGTCTACGGAGTAGCCAGAACTGTTGAAAAAAATGTTTTTGTTGAACATATGGAGGGGTCCTGCCGAAAGAAGGGAGATTCAAAATGCGTTTATCGCATCAGGAAAGTATGAAATCTGTTAGATAGAAACTTCCTGCAATCGATCGGATAACTTTATCACTCCATCACTCCATCACTTTATCACATTCTCAATTCTTCGCCTTTTCACCATTCTGCTGATTTTTCCGCTGATTTTTGGTACTAAAACTATTGCTCCTTTCTCTCCAGAAGAGTTATTTTGATTATTCGAGGGGAATTTTACAAAACATGAAGTTATAAATACATGTTCCAAAACTGTATTTATGACAGCTAAAATGGAATCGGATTTAAACTTTGAAATTTTTCCTGTCTCAATTTGTGGGGAACCTTAAAATGGAAAATTCAGTGTATAAAGTTGTGGAATTGATTGGCACTTCTACAACCAGTTGGGAGGAAGCGGTCAAAATTATTGTCGAAAAGGCCGCCAAGTCGCTTCAAGATATTCGGGTGGCCGAAGTAAAGAAACTAGATGTCCGCATTGACGAAAATAAAGTATTGCTATTCCGTGCGAAGGTTGAACTATCTTTTAAATATAAAGACGATTAAGGGGAATGGGTTTTTTCACTCAAGATTGTGAGGGATTGTGCAGCGGGGGGTCCAATTGCCTTTGACTGAGGTGTTTCTCGGTCATTTTTTAATTATTTCTTAATTTGGAACACAATTATTGTCAAAACAAGGAGAAAAAAAAAGTGATTTATAGAAATCACGAGAATGAATCTAGAAATTTACCACAGAATCATTTTCAAAA
>JABCSI010000040.1 GCA_018238965.1 Promethearchaeota archaeon | reverse complement strand
AAATTTAAGGCATCAGACTTATGCCCTTCAACTTATCTTCTACGATTTGTAGGGCGTATTTGAGATCCTTTATTTCGTGTTTCTGGAAAGTAGCGGTGATCGACACTTGATTATCGCTCCAGTAATGCTGATAATCAATAGCGTTTGCCAGTTGTTCCCAAATGGATACGTCTTTCTTTGCCCGGAGAAAATTTTCCTCATGGATGGGGAATTCAACCACCATACTATTATCCGAATACGCATCTTGTTCTATATGATAATTGGCATCCCGTAAAATATCAATAAGGGTCGATTCTTTGGAAATGCGGATCCGACGAATGTAATACTCGGAATGGGGATAATGGATTCCAGGCGCAACCCCGGGTAAAAGACTTACTGTTCCACTGGGTTTCACAGTCGTGATTTTAATCGATTGGGGAACGCAGAAGAAATCAGAATACTGTTCATCCTGTTGACGGAGAAAATTATAACCTTGATCACACCACTGCAAAATAGTATTCCGCCCGTGACGGGCAAAAGCATCTATGATTCCTGTTTGACTGGTTCCAATCCGTCGATTTTTTCCCATGACTGCGTTTGTTTCATTCCAATGGACATTTACAAGAGTGACGGATTTCGCATACAGGTAAGCATACTTCAAAGTTTCCTCGAATTCTTCATAGGATTCATGACGGGAAGGAAAAGTCTCGACTAAGCAACATAATTCAAAGGATTCCAGAGTTTGTTCCCCACATGGATTAACCCCCACGGCCTTTTTATCCTTGTAATCCGGAGGATGGCCCATCCGACTATAGGCTTGAGCGTTTTCCAGCCAAATTATGCCTGGTTCCCCGTTTTTCGCGATTCCCTCGAGTATTCGATCATAATCCATGCCCCTTTTTCCAATGATACTGTTATTCGATGCCCAGCGATGATGATACAAAGCTTTTTGGTCTTGCTTACAAGTTATGTAGGCTTCATCATCTAAATCACCCAATGCAATCTCAGCAGACCGACGAACATTCCCAGCAACAACACATTTACCGATTAAGTTCATCATATCAACAATGTCGACAGAACAAAGTGTTTTACCAATAAGATTGTCCAGAATATCTTTTTGACTATTCAACATTTCATTAAGAGGATCGGGGCCCGATGCGACACCCCCAAATCCTCGAATTAGTGCCCCCTTTGGACGAATTTTGGAAAAATCGTATATAGGCATAGCTTCTCCTTCAAAATATGCAGTTAAAAGATGGCGTAAGGCTTGTACCCATCCTTCCCGACTATCGGGAACTTCAAAAACGTATGATTCATCCTTCGGTTCCTGAATGGTGAATTTCCCAGCCCCCTTTGTATCAAAACCGACTCCCACTCCCAGCATAAGGGCATCCATGAGCCATTCAAATGCCTTGGTCTTTTTGATCTGAATATCCTCGGTCGAAACAAAACCGCAGTTATTCAAAGCCATTGAACCATGCTTGTCGATAAATTCAGTCCCCATCATCCACAACCCGCGTCCCGGAGGTAAAAAGCGGAAAGTCCACATTTTCTCGAACATCCGGCGGGCAGACTTCTGCGCCTTGGCAGGATCCCACGGAAGACCGAGTTTATTGCAGTGCTCCTTTTGAATGCTATAGACGCCCTCCACCACCCTTTGGGCAGTTTCGAAAAATTCCTCCGTTCGATTTTCGGCTTCAATAAAGCGCGCATAGGTTCGTTTGTAGGTAATATATCCAAGAGGTCCCCATTCGGGTTGATTTCCCCGGTATTGATCAATGAATTCGGCATCCAAGCTGAATTTAATCACTTGACTGTTAATTAATTTAGCATAAATATGACGTTCCTTTTCATGGTTGCGGGCCAACAGATCCAAGCACATAATTTCTCGGATCATGGAAGTTTGAATAGTTTCGAGCCCCAATACAGTGATGCGCTTCAGCGAATCTTTGACTACTGTAATGCATTCATCCCATTCGAGTCCAGTTTCCTTATTGAGGCTTTTTATCATCTTATCGGGATTGAAGGGTTTAATATCCCCGCGAGAATTCCTTATGTGTCGGGGAAAGATAGAGTTAAGAGAGAATTTGAGATCGTGATTGTCGTTTTGAACGGATTGAACCATGGCTATTCCCGTGTGTTATTTGTTCCGATTTATATCGGGCGTATCTGGGATGATGAAGTTTTTCCCAATATACAGAAGTTAGGTAATATATTATTTGAATTGTATTATTAAGTTAAAAATAACGCCTATAAATCCCTACCCTCCGACAATATTTAGTAAAATAGTTTCCATTTCAGCCCAAAATCCAACGTAAAAACACAAAAATTAACTATGGGTAGGCCATTAATCAACCCGTACATGAATAAAAAAACGTCTTACATGCTCGCGATTATAACCATGCTGTTTTGGGGAACTGCCTTCCCGTTTTCAAAACTGATTATCGATCAAGGAATTAATCCAGTAGTATTTCTGGCACTCCGGATGGGTTTTGCATTCCTCTTTCTATTGGGGTATATCCTTGTACTCAACCAAGTGAAGGCGAGTTTTCAGATGATGAAACGGCATTTTTGGAAACTGGCAATCTTGGGCGTGATTTTGTTTACTGGATCCTATCTCATTCAATATATCGGAGTTCAATACACAACAGCCATCAATCAGACGGTGATCAGCAATACCACCACATTCTCTGTTGTTATCTTTAACTATTTGTTCTATCGGCGTAAACCCTCCAAGGCGTTCTTCATGAGTATGGTAATGGGATTTATTGGAGTGCTTTTTATAATCCTCGATGATGGTTTTCAGCTAACTTCAGCCACACTTCGGGGAGATATATTGACCATTCTCGCCTTTACTCTTTGGGGATTATATATAGTAGTAAATCGGAGCGTATCAATTGATGAAAACCCTCTCTACATCACGTTTTCCATCTTTCTTTGGACCACGGTGAGTTTAGTTCCTCTATCCTTTGGTTTCGATTTTGTTCATCAAGTTCAGATACTAGGATGGTCGCATTGGGTGATTATTGCGTACTTAGGCATTGTTTGCAGTGGAATCACCACGCTTATGTATACTATGGCTCTATCTAATGAAAGTATTCCATCGGAAAATTTAGCCCTGATTGGTTTCTTACTTCCCGTTGTGGGGATCATCACAAGCATTCTTCTCCTAAATGAAGGGTTTTCTTGGCAAGATCTGGTAGGATGCGGGTTGGTTCTGATTTCGGTTTTCATTGTGGAGGGAAAACAAAAACTCGAGCCAAACCTTGAACAACATACAGAACGGGACCCTTAAAAAATCACTTTTCGTTCTATAAGTAATTACTTTACTTTGATTTTGAATATATACCGCAATTTTTATACTCCATTCCTTCCTTTCATTTTTGAAAATGTCTTTTTTGCGTATAGATGATATATCTGTTGAGGTCGGGGGAAAGTTAATTCTTAAAAATTTTTCTCTTAATATCGATCGGGGCGAGGTTCATGTATTATTGGGCCCAAATGGAGCAGGGAAGACTACATTAATCAAAACCTTACTCGGATTTAAGAATTACAAAGTTTTACAAGGTCACATTTTCTTCAAAGATCAAGAGATTACTGAATTACCCACCAATGAACGGGTGAAATTGGGAATAGGGGTGCTTTTTCAGCATCCACCTGAAATCAATGGCGTCAAATTGAGTAATTTACTGACAGTTTGCGGCCAAAAGCGGGGAAATAACAACCATTCATCCACTGAAGATGTATGTGAGGATGATCTCGCTCCGGATTTGCAAAATCTCGCATCCCGTTTGAATTTCACGGATGAATACTTGAACCGAGATGTGAATATGGGTTTTAGTGGAGGAGAGGTGAAACGCTCCGAAATCTTGCAGATGATGGTTCTCAAACCTGATTTGTTACTATTTGATGAACCTGATTCCGGCGTAGACGTGGAAAATGTGGAATTAATCGCCAAAATTATGCGCGAATTGCTTGATCGGGATAAAATTCCATCACTACAAAATAAATCAGGATTAATAATCACCCATTTAGGCTATATTTTGAAATTTCTTGGACACATTACACGGGCTCATATAATGATGGATGGAACCATTACATGTTCGGGAGATCCCGCCATGATTATTAATGCTATTATGAAAAATGGATTCGAATCTTGCCGACAATGTTTAGCTTGCACTGATGGAGCAACAGTTTTTCCGGAGGTTGATTTTTCCCTATGAACCAAGATGTTAAATCAAAAGCCCAACAAGTTTTAAACGAAGCCAAGTTAAAAAATGACGACGGTATTAACTTGGATGATTATAACATGGGAAATCTAGGTGAAGCCGAAGGAGCTTATCAATCGGAGAGTGAAATCCCCCGAGATATCAAGGAATCCATGGATTCTGTAGGCATCGATGTTTCTGCAAAAAAAAGCGGGTTGTATTTACAATCGGGAAATAAGCATGATCTGTGTGTGAGTAATGTCAAAGGTGTCGAATTGATGCCCATCAAGGAGGCACTCATCAAATATGATGGTACCGATGGGAAATTAAATCTCAAGGACTACTTATGGAAGGCGGTAGCTCCCGATAAGGATAAATATACCGCGGAGGCAGCCATTCAAGAAATAACCCAAGGGTATTTCATCTATGCAAAAAAGGGCCAGAAAACCATCTTTCCTCTACAATCCTGCTTATTTGTTAATCTTCCAGGGATGAAACAAGTTGTCCATAACATTATTATTGCAGAAGAGGGCTCCGAATTAGATATCATAACGGGATGCACGGTGCATAAAACCGCCAAAAAAGCGCTGCATTTGGGTGTTTCGGAATTTTATGTGAAGGAAAATGCCCGGGTGTCGTTTTCAATGGTGCACAATTGGGGAGATGATACCAATGTGCGCCCCCGTACGGGAATTATTCTGGAGGATAACGCGCAATTTTCGAATTTTTATATTGTGATGTCGGCGGTGAAAAACCTGCAAACCAATCCCTTTATCCAATTACTCGGAAAGAATTCATCCTATTACGGACAAACACTTATATACGGCAAAGGAGATAGTTATTTTGATACGGGCGCCACAGCACACCTCATTGGCGAGGGAAGTAAGGCAGAACTAATTTCCCGCGTGCTGGCGGTAGATAACGCACATATCATTGCCCGAGGTACCATAATTGGGGATGGAAAGAACGTTACGGGCCACATTGACTGTTCTGCGCTTATTCTTTCCAATAATTCGCGCGTGGATTCAATTCCCGAAATATCAGCACGGAATCCGGAAGTGACCCTCACGCATGAAGCCTCTGTTGGCAAAATTGCAGATGATCATATCGAATACTTGATGAGTCGGGGATTATCAGAGGATGAGGCGATAAATCTCATTGTGAGCGGATTTTTGGATGTAGATACGAGCCCATTGCCTGAAAAACTCGCTAAGGAAACCGAAAAAATCATCGAAATGGTTTCTGCTTCGGAAATGGGATAAATTTTCCCTCCATCTTTTATTTTTTCTTCAATTCCCTTCTCCCATGATACAGAAGAATATCCTCAAAAAACACATGTGTTTTGAGAGTATCCATGATAATTATATCTAAGTCCTTTAATCGGGATAAGATTGGCTTTTGATCAATATTACTGGATGATATAAGCATCAGATCACCTGGATTTGCTAGGTAAAGAGATATATCTTGAAGAAACTCTAAAGTCACTTCATAACCGTTGATACCTCCTTCCCATGCATAATCAATCCACTGTCGATTTGATTCGTTGATTGTTTTCGGTTCTCCGGCAAGATAGGGAGGGTTACTTATTATTAAATCGAATTTATCAGGTATAGGATTAGTTTTTAGAGGACTAAAATATGTTCCTTGATAAAAAGTTACGAAATCCTGCAGATTATTTAATTTGGCATTGAAATTTGCGGTATGGACAGCGATGGGATTAATATCCACCCCCCAAATATGTGGCTTATATCCTTTTTTTTGTAAACGTGAGGCTAAATAAAGAGATAATACCCCTGAACCAATCCCCATATCGTAGATGTGAATCAGACGCTGTTTGGTTTTTCCATAGGGAGATTGTTCAATACCCTCCACCCACTTCTTCAGAAAAAATATCGAAAGATCGGTATCGTCGGATGGACTGTAAACTTGTTTCGGAACCACTAATTTTAAGTTCTGGTATTCAAATGAATCAATCTCTTTCAAATCGGGATAAGACATAATAATTAAGCTCCTTTTTCACTTGACTCATTTGGAATTACGATTTATTCTCCTCGATTCCATTGCGAAAAATTTCAAATAGTTCTTCGGCCGAGAAGCTGCGGGTTTTTTTTTGCGAATTCGGGAAAATATCAGGGTGTTCAATCAATTCTGATAGACGGGGTAATTTTTGTAGTAAAAAGGGGTATTTTTTAAAGCCTAATCGAACACTATTGCGAATAGATTTGTTCTTATAGGGGAATATGGCATGTAAAAACTCCAGAAAATCTTTGCGATAGCGCCATTTCAACTCGAATTCACTGGATTTTCCTTTTTTTGTAATAGAAATTAACCTGGAATTAATTTTGGGAGGGGGAAAAAACGAGGTAGGCCGAACAAGATGATCTAAGCATATATCAAAATATAAACTTACGCTGGCAGCTAACCGCGAATAATTTGGACTATTCGGTGAAGCTACTAACCTCTTGGCAAATTCTTCCTGAACCATCAGGTTGACTTGGTCAAAATGCCATTCATCCATTAATCGAAATAAGAGAGGGGCAGATATTTGATAAGGAATATTTGAAACAATTCGGGTGACGGGAGGGAATGGGATTTTAAGAGCGTCTCCCAAGATTATGTTCACTTTTGACGGATTATTGTACATTGGTGCATCCTCGAGATCGTAATTTTTAGTCAAATCGATCAATTTACAATCAAATTGTTTGGAATATTCCTCATGAAGAAAATTTGCGATTTTTCTATCATTTTCTACAAGATAAACGTGAGAACTATTTTGAATTAAATAATCTGATAAAATACCTAACCCAGCTCCAACTTCAAGGATTGAATCCAATAAGGGATTGAGATGCGAGAACTCGATAATTAATTCAATTATATTTTTATCGATAAGATAACATTGACCTCGGGATTTATCCAGTTTAATCCCTAATGAATGTTGTAAGGCAAGCAATTCTGAACGAGAAAAAAAAGGCATACTATTTCTCCCCGAAAGAAGACATTTCCTGGCTAAAGGATGTTAATCCATTATCGCCGATGATAACTGCCCCCGGCGCGAGATCGCGAAGACTTTTCACGTGAACGATCATCCGTATGTCTCCGACGATGTTTCACAAACAAGAATCGTTTTTGATCTTCATCGCTGAGTTCTTCAATAATCCTTTTAGCAATAACTTCCACGGGCTTAAATCCGGGAATATTCTCATGGATCTCCTTGAAAGTAGTAAAGGGGTGCTTTTCTCTATAATTAATTATTTCCCACATGAGCTTTTTACCCACCCCTGGAAGAATTTCCAGTGAGTGGCGTTTCAAGGTTATGGGTCCGGCTGAATTGATAAAATCTACAAAATTACTCTCATGTTCTTTAACATAGGACTCTAAGACTAACTGCAGAGTCGTAACCGAAGCTAGAGTTAGATCATCATATTTCAAAACCTTATTTACCCGGCCCAAAGGACTATCTTCAGTCCCTTGATAGGTGATTTTTTGTTGGAGTTTTAATTCGGGGATTAATTTCTTATTTAAATTCACTTCTAGCAAACGAAATGTCGGAGTTTCAATAATTTGACCAATTGGATGCCAAGAGTGGCCAGCTTTATCGACACCTCCATGTTGGAGAATATCCAATAGAAATACTAAAACTCCTTTCTTAATATAAATCGTAGGTCTGGAACGAGAGCGACTACTCGACCGTCTTTGATCTCGATTAGAGTTTCTTCGAAATGGCCTCTTCTGGTACCCCTCATTGGAAGGGCGCGATGTACGTTTTCTTTCAGGACCGGTCATTTTCACTTTCACCAAATGTGGTTTGATTATGGTTGTGGTTATTAATTGTGAGTGAATTTAATCCCCAGCTAAAACCATGTAAAATCTGTATTTCCCAGAGTTACAGTTTTAGTAACTGCTGTATCAACCGTGAAGGGGGGGTGGCGCTGGGGTTGCTGTAATTCATAGCTCTCTCACTCAAAGAAATTCAGATACTAATTATATTAAATAAAAAAACGAGTTTATAAAACTAATGAAAATAAGTTCCCATAATTACTAAGAAGAGTGAAAAAGTGAATCTTCCCCAATTTTTTATTGTCGAGAAAGCGCCACCAAGAGAACAATTGAAATTATTGGTTAAATGGATAAGATTAAGATTGCATATCCCTAATTTTCTGAATCATAATGACGATATCTTCGTCTGATAAAGCCCGCAGTACGGGATCTTTTTCAATGATTGCCCGAACTTCTTGAGGATAATTTGGATCAATATTTACTATTTGAATTGCATGGGAATCGTCCATTTCATATTCTTGCTTTAACATGTCAACGACCTTTCGGGCAACTTCAGCGGGCATTTTACTAAAATTATGGCAATACTCGTATGTCGCTTCTGTAAAGGGATCAATGGGCGCATTTAATTTTTCCATGCGTACATACACTTTATCAAGAATTTCTTTGACTTCCGGGATGGATATCTTTGTTTCTTCAAGAATTTTTTTAACCAATTTTGGTTTGCTCCTCTAGGTTATTGATAAAAAATGAGAGATTAGAAAAAGTTTATTCAGTTTTTGGAGATTGGTTTTGAATTTGCCAATCCTTGTTGATTCGGATATGTTCTTTCCCGATGAAAAGTGTCTTAAATTTGTTCTGATCTTTGAATTTCACTTCAAAGCATCGACCACGTTCGGCCATAATCACACCTGTCTTGCCGACAAAACGGCGGTGAGGTAAGCCACGTTTCTGGAAGCTTGAGTCACCAATAATATCTACCTTCATTCCTACTTCATATTCTATCATCCAGCGGGACAAACCGGGTAATCCCCGAGTTCTAACATTTTTCCGAAAGATGCGTCTTGTTTTTGATCTATATCCATTGTGATGTTTAGGCATTAAAATTTCAACTCAGTTGGAATTATATATAAAAAAATACATACTCCATTTTAAAAAAAATTTTCGATTTTGGGGAACTTGGGGGAAGAAATCTTTATGAAAAATGAATCCTTGGCGCGAAAGAATCGCAAAATTTTATACTGAAATGGAATTTTTAGGAAATACGTGATTAAAATGCGATCAATTACAGAAGAAAAGTTTGAACGTTTGCTGGGTTTGATGCAAAAAGAACAAGTGGATGTATTAATTGTCTCCGATACTGAAATGACCCGCGATGTCAATTTGCAATATTTATCCGGTCATCCGATGGATGGAAATTTGGTTATTACGAGTTCTGGTGAAACTGCATTATTCCCATGGGATTTGGCGCTTGCAAAAGCCGAATCGGAGGTTGATGAGATTATTGACAGTGCGAATTATAACCATAATACTTCCCTCGCATTCAAGGCATATGTGGAGGAACACATCAAAAAAACCAACAAAACGGTTGGGGTGTTTAGTTACTTTCCCTTTTCGTCCGTGGTTCGAATAGAAGAATTGATTCCAGGATTGAAATTCCATAGAGAACCCATTAAATTCTCACGATTTGTTGAAGATCTTCGGGCGACAAAATCTATGCGTGAAATTGAATTACTTCGGAAAGCCGCGCAGATTGGGACCGATACCATTCAAGATATTAAGAAATTCCTACTAAATGCCACAGACGAAACTGAAAAGGATTTGGACTTCCATGTACTTAACAAAATGTCCAAACGGGGTGCAGAGGATCTTGCATTCCCAACATTAGTCGGTAATGGTAATCGCGCGCATATGTTACATTGCCATCCATCGGCTTCCAATGAAAAATTGGCAGCACCTGGATTGGGGGTAATCGATTTTGGCGCAAAATACAAGGGGTATCATTCGGATATCACTGTTCCATTTAGTTTCGGAGAACTTAGTCCCGACCAATTGAAAATGCATGAATTGACGTTTAAAGCCCATGATGCTGCAATAGAAATGCTGGAAGTTGGAGTTCCCCTATGGAAAGTCCATCAGACAGCCCAAGATATTCTGACTAATGGCGGTTTTCCCATGCCACATTCGCTGGGACATGGATTGGGATTAACCGTGCATGATTCACCTTTCCTAAGTCGAAAACCCACCGATGAATTCTCATTAAAATACTGGAAAGAGACCACTTTAGAGGATGGAATGGTATTTACCATAGAACCTGGGGTATATAGGCTAGGTTTGGGTGGACACCGCTTAGAAAACGACGTTGCAGTGGTGAATGGAAAAATAGAAATTCTAACCAAATCCGAGTTTGTTCAAGTGTAGATGGGATTTTAATCGAGTCTAGAACGATCAAATTTCCCATTCGATGAAAAACCCAATGTATTTTTTTCGACATAATTTCTTTTTTTCCCCCTTTTCCCCCATTTCCATCTTAGGATATTTTGGATACAAATTTATATAGAAACGATTATTGAAAACCAATATTCATGTCAGTTAAACCGAATGAATCTTCACAAGAAACAAAGAGGCCTCCTAAAAAAGATAATTTGGCTAAATTATTTCTTAAAAACAATCCCTTCGACCCATTTTGCAATTGGGCTCGTAGAAAGATGCGAATTCTCGGCGTTCTTGAGGTTTTTGATGATTTCATCTATTGGAATGTTGGAAGGGCTAACTTCATTCAGTTCTTTCGTTCATTTTGGGGCTATGAGATCGATGGAAAGGAAAATTTTCCTGAATACGGGGGCGCCCTTGTAATTGCAAATCATCAGAGCGAATTAGATCCCTTTTTAGTTGGTTCGGCAGTCCATCGAAAAGTCCAATGGCTCTCCAAAGCGGAGAATTTTAACATTCCCATCTTCCGATCAATTATTACTCCATTTGGAACTATCCCATTGAAGCGCGGTCAAAAAGATGTGAAAGCTTTGGATAAAGTACGGGCTGTGTTAGAAGGGGGAGGATGTGTGGGGATGTTTCCCGAAGGCACACGATCTACCGATGGAAAATTAGCAGAATTTCATAGCGGAGCAGCACGGCTCTGTCTCGAAACAGGAATCCCCTATGTGCCCTGTGCTATTTTTGGAGCTTACAAAGTTTTTCCCAAAAATGTCAATCCTTCTGGAATCAAATGGAGACAAGGGCACAAAATTTCAATTCGGATTGGTAAGCTTGTTTATATTGACCCAGATCTTGAACTCAATCATGAAAATACTCTAATTATTAAGCAAGCCATGAAAAATGATGTCATTCTACTTAAAGCCGGCAAAATGAATCAAACCCGGGTCATTAGGTCTGAAAAGGATATTGCTCCCCTTGTGAATATTCCGAATCTACAAGAATTCATTCAAGAAACCCGAACTCCTCTCATAGATGGGTTGGAGTCCAATAGTATTTCCGATACAGAGGAAATCGATAGTTTGAGCATTTCTTAAATCAATTTAAAAATCTACTCAATAAATCCTATTAGGGAAAATTTTTTCTTTCTTTCATTTTTATTAACATCATCACACTACTCCATAAACTCGAGCTAAAATATTGAAGGTATCTATGATTAGGGGGAATTTATAAATCCATGAGCGAGAAAAACGATTTTATCACGCGATTTCTACTAGAACCGTTGAATAATTCTATATTCGGATTGCGCCAAGTTACTAAAAAATTTGGTTATTTTAAGGCAATCGATGGTCTTTTACTGCGGAGTATAGAAGAACCCCTTTTCTATAATATTTTGAAGCAAAATTACCATTTGGAAGTGAGCGGGCAGGGATTTTTACCAAAAGAAAAAGGTACAATTTATATTTCCAATTTTCAATCCCAGTTAGATCCATTTATCATTGGAGTTTCTTTAATGCATTACGGAAAAATTATTCCCCAACACGTACTACCGCTTGCCCTAGGAGTCGATTCCATGATAATGAACTTGGTCCGCATGAATCAAGCAATTTTCATCAGAAATGCTGAAATGGATGAAGAAGCATTGAATTTGTGTTCAAATGTTTTAGTAGAAGATAGGCCACTTATCATATATCCCGAATTAAACCCAAATCCTGGAAACGGCAAAATGCTTCCATTTACTCTTGATTTCGTAAGACTTGCATACATAAGTGGTGCAACAATCATCCCAATGGCAATTTTGGGGACGGATCGGGTGTACGGTCCTAAATCTAAAATAATTTCCCTCAAGGGAAATATAAAAATCCGGTTTGGGGAACCACTGGAGAATAAGAAATTATTTTCAAATACACGAACTTTGGATTATCGAACCTTAGAAAAAGTCTCCAAAAAAGTCCAACGGAAGGTTAAAAATATTTGGTCCGATCTTTGGGCAGAGGAAGAAGAAAAGAAACGATATTGATTAGTAGAAAACATTAAAGAGATGCAAAATTACCATGAACACTTCTAACAATTTACCTGTACCATATTCATCTAAAAATAAAATCCTTAAAGTTGGCATCCCTCGCGCCCTCTATTTTTATAAGTATGGTCCTCTCTGGGTATTTTTTCTTCAAAATCTAAAATCGGAGGTATTAATTTCTGCTCCAACCACTGAAAAAATTGTTGCAACTGGCGCGAAATTAGCACTTTCGGAACTATGTGTCCCACTGAAAATATATTTTGGGCATGTGCAAGCTTTAATAGATGAATACCCAGAATTGGATTACATTTTCATCCCCAGATATGTGTCTACCCATGAAAAACAATATTACTGCCCCAAATTTCTCATTCTGCCCGAAACGATTAAATACGGTATGAATGTACCCATTCCGATATTAACTTTGGAAGTTAATGCCAAAAAAATGCATAGTATTGAGGGCGCCATTCAAATGGGAAAGATTTTAGGGTTCGACCAAGAAGAAACAAGTCAAGCATGGGTTCTGGCCCTTCAAAAGTACAAAAAATTCAAAGAAAATATGAATTCATCGAATTATATCATGTCCTTGGCGAAATTAGATTCCAACCCACTCCATGAAATTAAAAAAAGGAAATTTCGTGAGGTTATTCCAGAAAATATTCGGGGAAAATTCCCTCTGGATATCCTAATTCTGGGACATTCATACAATGTATATGAATCCCATATAAATAAGCACTTAATAGAGAGATTGCAAACAATGGATTGCAATGTGCGTACAATTGAAGATCTCAATCCGGAAAAATTCAAAAAACCGGTTAAAATCAACAAAATTTACGAGCAATACTGGCAAAGTGAAGATGAAATTTTGAAAACAGCACGTTACTATTTGACTGAAGGAAAATCTGAAATCGATGGTGTAATTTTTCTCATTTCTTTTGCCTGCGGTCCCGATAGTTTAATTCAGGAATTGGTAATGCGAGATATGAAAACTCGTAAAATTCCTTTTTTGAGCTTGATATTGGATGAACATTCAGGTGAATCCGGAGTGATAACCAGAATAGAATCTTTGGTGGATATGATCCGAAGGAAGAAATACAATTAGACTTACAGTAATTTTACAGATAAATTTACAAATTGGAGATAGAATAAAAAAAATGGTAAAAAGAATTAGTTTTCCCTCAATGGGGTGGAGTCGAATTGCATTTCGAGCCCTTTTTGAAAAATTACCCGGTGTTGAGGTTGTTTCTCCTCCCATAGTAACTCGTGAAATTGTTAAAATTGGAGCAAAAGTCTCTCCCGAGTTTGTATGTTTACCTTTCAAAGTGACTCTTGGAGAATTTATCAATATGATTGAAAATCACGATGTGCATACCTTTATCATGTCGATTGATTGTGGTCCATGTCGTCTCGGTTTTTATGCACCAATACAAGATAAAATTCTTAAGGATTTAGGATATGATGCGGAAGTCTTACCAATCCAACAAGATGATCTTTTAAACTTCAAATGGGCAAAGACTCTCCTCCAACTCTCAAATGTAACAAATCCGATCATGAAGTATGTTGATGTTATTCATTCAACAAGAATTGCCTTGATCAAAATGAGTTACATTGCAGATATCACAAAATTAGAAGGATTAATCAGGTGTCGTGAAATAAAACTAGGAGATACGACCCGCACTGTTGATCTTCTTATGAATAAGTTGGATAACGAATGGGACGTGTATAACTTGCATAATTTTGATAAGGTAGTTAAAAGAGAATTTTCCAAAATTCCGATAAAACGAAATATACAACCTTTACGAATCATAGTCACGGGGGAAAACCATATCGTTATGGAACCCTTCATAAACATGGATGTCGTTAAAAAATTCGGAGAAGAGGGAGTAGAAGTTCATCTTGTGAATACTTTGTATGATTGGATATTACATAAATTGCACATCAATCTCAAACGTAAGAAATTGGAAAAATTAGCGAAACCTTACATTCCTCTTGATATTGGCGGGGAAGCGATGTGGGTGATTGGTCATTATATTGAAGCCCAGAGTCATGGATTTGATGGATTTATTCATTTATATCCCTTCACATGCATGCCTGAAAACACCGCACGGGGAATTTTAGAAGGACAAAGTCCCGATCCATTTTATTTACCTGTTCAATTTTATAGCCTGGATGAGCATACGGGATACGAGGGAATGCGTACTCGTTTGGAATCATTTATTGATTTAATGAAAGCAAATCGAGAAAATAATCCTAAATTCATGAATAATTACCAGGAACCTCCAGAAATTAAAGCAATATTTGATGATAAGACGCAAGAAGATGGAATTTCACGTTTTATCAATCATATTTTCACTCCATTGGCAAACAATATCGGTATTATTTTAAAAAATCTATTTTCATCAGAAGAATCAAAACCAAATACGAGGGAGAATTAATTAAAGCAATGGAAAAACAAGAGATGGGGGAGTCTAAATCAATGGCGGTATCTCAATTGCAAAACGACTCCAGACTCCACCAATCTGCCTTGAATAAAGAAAAGGGAGAGATCATCAATGTGTATATGGGAATTGATATCGGTTCCGTTAGCTTAAAAATTCTCTTATTGGACGAAAACGAGGAAATAATTGAACGTTTATGGCTTCGGAATCAAGGAAGTCCCATTGAATCATCCCAAGAAGGTTTAAAAAAATTAAGAAAAAATTTAGACGATAAAGGAATTTTAGATAAGATTCGTATTAAAGGAGTGGGTACAACAGGCTCTGCAAGATACCTAATAAAAAGTGTCGTAGGGGGAGATATAGCAAAAACGGAGATTATCGCCCATGCTGTAGCAGCCAGTCACTATTTTCCTGAAGTTCGCACAATTTTAGAAATTGGTGGGCAGGATTCCAAAATAATTATACTACGTAATGGAATCGTTGCAGATTTTGCAATGAATTCAGTCTGTGCTGCAGGAACCGGAAGTTTTCTGGATCATCAAGCAACCCGTTTAGGGATTCCTATTGAACAATTTGGGGATTATGCACTTCGAGCTAAAGAAAGTGTCATGATTGCAGGCCGTTGTGGTGTATTTGCAGAATCTGATATGATTCATAAAGCTCAGATGGGTTATAACAAGGAAAGCATCATCCAAGGACTTTGCGATGCTTTGGTGAGGAATTATTTAAATAATGTTGGGAAGGGAAAAGAAATTGAATCTCCTATTCTTTTTCAAGGTGGTGTGGCCTTTAATCAAGGTTTGATAAAAGCTTTCGAAGAAGAATTGAAAACAAAAATCCATGTTCCCAAAGATGGTTTAAATATTATGATGGGGGCATATGGGGCAGCTTTACTGGTCAAAGAAGAAGCAGAACGAACATTCAAAATTACAAGGGAATGGAACACAAAATTCCGTGGATTTGATGTCTTAAATTTGGATTTTGAAACTAAAGCTTTTCAATGCCAAGGTTGTCCAAATCGATGTGAAGTGATTTCGGTTTATATGCATAATAATAATGATAATGATGAAAACAAAGGACCTAAGAAAGAATTGGTTGCACGGTGGGGTGATCGCTGTGGTAAATGGGCAGTATATTAATGGAAGTGAAAACTTATGGATAAATCAAATAAACCTCAAATAGAAGAAGAAAAAACAGCCATTGGTTCAACCCTCTCAAAAGTTCCCACTGTGAATTTTGACCAATTTACGAAAAAATATTTCAAATTTTCCCGAAATCTGCAATCCCCTGGTGATCTTGTGGATTATGTGATTGATAATATTATTCCCAAAGTTGCGAAGAATCAACAAGATAATTTCCTCAAAGAAACCCAAGAATCAATAGACTACATTTTCCGTCATATATTGTAACAATCAATTTTTGAAGTAAGTAGTAAAAAAAACTTGATTATCAAATCAAACAAAAAAAATATTAAAGGAAACGAGTTTAAAGTTTCCGTCCAGGCTTTTTACCCTTTTTGGATTCCTTCTTCTCTTCAACTTCTTCAATTACGTCTGAAGGAGTTTCAATAGATTCCAATGGTTTCTCTGTAAGAGGTGCACGTACCTTGGTGGATGCGCGTGATTTTATAATACCATATGTCGAACCAAATACTAATACTCCTCCAAAAATAATACCCACTCCCAACATCAGCCAATTCATAGGAGCAATTCTATCAGGCTCTGTTACCGTAAACAGCGATGGTGCATCTGAATAAACGGTAACCCCTCCATCTTTATCTTGAAAAGAGAAGGAAACTGCCCAATCCCCAGCCCCTAAAGCGCTGGTTTTCAAAGTGAAAACTATGTCAGAATCATAATTATAGGGAATTGTATATTTGATGATTTCCCCTGATTTCTCGAAAGTAATGGTGAGATATCCCAATGGCTTCTCATCATCGTCATGTGCTTCATCCCACAAATACTGATCTTCATCGTCTTCAATCGCAAATGTGAAATTAAGAGTGTCTGCAGTAGATACAGAAATTTGAACACCGGATTGATCGTTAATAAAGAAATCCGAAATAGTGGGTAAATTATTCAATATCACGATTCCTTGAATTTCAGTTATGGTATTTAATGCATAATCCGTTGGATTTTCATCGGGATCAATTTCAGGATCGATTTCGGAGAGAATAATTGCCAATTCTACAATTCCGAGATTTGTAGTTAGAGGAAAAGTCAAATCAACTTCAAATAACCAAGCATTCTCATCGGTTGATGGCTCAATTAAATTATATTCATTAAAGAAAATTGCTTGCCTCGTTATTGGATCTCTAGATTCAATGGTTAATCTCAAATCAGATAGATCAGTATCTAAATCGGTAGCATTAACTCTTAATGTGAAATTCTTTCCCCGATAGATTTCATACCAATCATCTACATCAATGGTCAATTCACCAACAGTACCATCCTCAAATTCAAATTGAACATTGGCGAAAGTAGGTTCATTATTTAAAATCTCAAAGGGATAAGTGATAACATTACGTTCATCGAAATCCCAGCAAGTTGCATTGATATAATAAGCCCCGGTTTCAGTAGTGTTGGAAATTTCATAATCAAATTCAAAAATACTCTCATTTGTTACAAAGGTTTCAACAGGAGTGTCTGATCCCGAGCGATAAAGGGCAATGACCCATTTTAAATCAGCAACGGATTGTTCAACATCCGAAGGGTAAAAATCCATAGAGATTGTATCTCCCCGCAGATATTCGTTTTTATCGAGCTGAACAGAGACAGTAGGAAGGTTGTTTTGGATAGTGAATGACCCATCGGCGAAATTATTTTCATGAATAGGGTTTGAAGGTTCAATCAAGACATCAACCTCTCCCGTGATATTACTCACACTTGGAGTATAGAGTGCAGACCATACTTTAGGGAATTGTGAAGAATTAGCTAATGGGATCACCAAGCTAGAATCATCGGAAAATGTGAGATTGGCATCGAAAGAATCCGAACTTAAAAATGCCGAATTATTGAATGTAATGTTAACCGTGTTAATTGCCCGTTTCAGAAGAGGATTATCAATAGTTACATTAGCCGAAGTAATGGCATCGTCAGCAGCTGAAAGTGGAATTCGTTCAAAATCGGCATTACTTTTATCTGAGACCATGGAAGAAGTTAGAGTACTTCCTAAAAATGCCACAAAAAGCAAACCGACTAATATTTTTTGATGTTTTTTCATTTTTTTCACCTGTATGATATTAACTTAATCGTTTTTTATTCTCCAAAGCAAAATGTTTTGAAACTACAATCCCAACCACTGGAATTACCAACGGTAATATATAACCGAGTAATATACTCCCTAATGATGGTTGAACATTTGTAGTAAGGGTTATTTGATACAAAACAAAGTTGTTCTCATCTTGAATTTCAATTTCAAAATACCGATCTCCAAATTCATAGGGATTTCGTAAATTATCACCAATAGGAATACTCAAAGTATTTTCTCCTGGTCTTATTTCGGTGATGGTTGCCACAATTTCTCCATTCATATATATGGAAATTTCTTGATTGATATCCATATTATTTTGAACAGAGCAAATTATCGCATTACTCCTCCAATGATATGCACTTTCTGGGGCAGAAACATACAATATTTCTATCGGATTTTTAATTGTGGATGTTAAAGCATAGGATTGGATCAATCCACCGTCCGATTCTCGAGATATAGTTAATTTATAGTCAAGGGCACCCAATGGTGCATTTTCATCAATAAATGAATTCAAAATAATCGTGTCGGAATCAAATTCAACTAAATTAATGGTTTCATTTACTGAAGATATATGTTCCCCTGAAAACTCGATAATCACGGATTCTGGAAAGTCTTCCATATTTTCCATTGACACTATGGTGGAAAAATTCCGACCCCGAAACACCGTGGCATCCTGTTCAACTGAAATTACTGATATGGAACTTACAATAGACATGGTGGCGATTTCCTCACTATATATTATTTCATCCTTCATTACCGTTATTTTGATCTCAGAATCCCCAAATTCTGC
>JABCSI010000266.1 GCA_018238965.1 Promethearchaeota archaeon | reverse complement strand
CTTAATGAAGTAAATAAGGTAGAAAAAAAAATTTCTGATGGACTTTTTAATTTTGGAGTTTTTTATTCCAACGATTTAAAACACCAGTCGGCATCGTGGCAGAAATACATAATCCATTGGCGCAAATCGTGGAAAAATCTTGCCGCAGGGGCCCCATCGATGATTGCGTGATCCATAGCGATTGTAAGACCCACCACCTCTCGATTAACCACCTCACCTTTATGATTCCAAGGCATATTGTCTATTCCTCCGACTACCAAGCTCAACGTGTGTGGTGTTAGGTGAATCATATGACCCATACCTGAGCCAAACATTCCCACTGCAGTTACCCCAACTGTACCCATAGTTTTTTTCTTGAATATGGGGTCGCTGAACATTTTATTTAGGAGAATCTTCCGAATGAACTTAGGAAACTTGTGCACATTTTTTGCCAATTTTTTGAGCATAGGACTTTTTTGGCCCGATGTGGCTTGAACGCGCTTGGTTTTTTTTGCTTCGTGCAGTTCATCACTGATTTCCTTCAATGTTTTCGTATGGGCTTTCCGAATTGTGTAAGATACGGGTTTTTTTGTTCCATCGGGAAGCAATCGTTCAATATTGGTCATCACATCCACATCATCGAAAACATACAATTCCTTGGTGCCTTTGCGGAGTGCATTCATGGGATTCTTGTGATTCGCAACTACGCGGGCAAATACAGTTATGATGAAGGCCGTAAATGAGATTTTTTCCCCCGTTTTGTCGTAATATTCTTTAATCTTTCGACGGGCTTCCGTAATATCACATTCGGTGAAGGACCAAATCAGGTTTTTCTTCTTTGAAAGAGTCGTAAACTCATCGATTAATCTGGCCATATTAGAAATTTTTTTCACAGAATATCCCCGGGGATCATCTATCTTCACTTCTGTGGTGCTGTTAAGTTCCTTGTGGAGCTTTTTATCTTTAGAATTGGGTTTCGGGGTATCCATTACCGCCGATTGGTCGCGTTTAGGTTTGGTTTCCATGGTAATCATCTATTAGAAATAAAATCTAATTTTTTTGATTTAATAATTGTTTGACTAAAAAAAGGAGGGATTGAATTTTATTGTTATCATTCCTTGATATGTTATTGATGATGTCTAATATCAAAACGATTGAATATGACGATTTTACCAAAGTCGATTTGCGGGTAGGAAAGGTCGTATCAGCCGAAAAGGTTCCGAAATCCCGTGCTCTATTAAAACTCATGGTGGATGTGGGTGAATCACAGCCCCGACAAATTCTCTCGGGAATTTCTGCTTGGTATACTCCTGAAGAATTGGTAGATAAATTCATTATCGTTTGTTTGAATTTGAAACCGCGCAAAATGATGGGCATTGAAAGCTATGGGATGTTGCTAGCTGCCGATGTTGATGAAACCGCGGTATTACTGAAACCCGATGAGAAATTACTTGGTAAATTGAAACCCGGAACACCCATTGCCTAATACAATTTTTTTTCCTCCAAAACAAAACACCCAGAACTAAACACCCGATACCCAAACCCAAACTCAGCCCAAAACCGTGATAACAATGTTGGATATATTCAAAAAAAAACACAAACACGAAAAGCACCAAGATTTGGCATTATTTGTTAGTAAGGGAAAACCCCACAAGATTGGATTAGCTTCCCTAAAAGAATACGAACAAATGTTCCATCCCTTGGTCGAAACGCGCATTTCCAAACCCAATACCCGAATATGGAAAATTACCGACCTTACTCACTTAAAAGTGGAGGAGATTGTGATGGGCTATTACTCGGAGGTTGTCAAGAAGAAGGAATACTTTCCGGGGAGATTCGGCGATTGGATCAAGTGCAGTAAATTTGAAATTGGGGAAGACACGTATCTCCTGCTTGATTATATCGGACAGGCTGCGTGGAATAAAGCATCCATTGCTGCCGATTTAGGAATTTTTGTCAAAAGTGGACCCAAGCATTACTTCATCTCAATTATTCGGAAAAATCCTCCTGCAGCCGGCACCCAAGCCATTTTGGGTGGATTTACAAATGTTGGGCAGGCATGGGATTCGGGAATTTACACAATGCTTAGGGAAGCCGATGAAGAAAGCAATTTGAAAATTGAGTATTCGGGTAATATGGAAGAACTGCGGGAAAATTACGAGATTGCCGAAATTCCCGTAATCGTGAATGGATTTGAGAAAATTGATCCAAAATTGAAAAAATTACCTGCTGTTATCCACTATATCACCTTAATACCCACTTCGGAGCAAGAACGTAATGCAGATGGAACCAAAAGAGTCTATGCCACTTTTGCCTACGCCCTCTATATAGATGTAGGGCAAGTTTTGGTTGATGAAGAAATCCTAAAAAAAGTTTTTGAAGCGGGGGATGATGCCGAAGCGGTTGTGATAAATAACGTTACGAAGGCGATCATAGGAAATCCGAAAGAGTGTAAAGAAAAACCGGAATTTGGGATGGAACATCATGGAGAGCTCTTTGAAAAAATGGTAATTTTTTATAAAACCCATCTCCTCTAACTGTTGGGTTTGATTCTCCTCGAGAGCCCTCTTTTTGGTGGATACAGTTGTAACTACCTAGAAGCATACTTCTGAGGCAGAAATCCTACTTTTTTAATTTTCAAAAAAATTTTAAAAAGATAGACAAGAATGGGATAATTTTTTTCGACAATTTAATATGATCCGCCTTCCTTCTTTACATATTCAATGTCAAATCAAGCCGCGTTTCATAATTTAGGATTGAACGCTCATTTACAACGTGCTGTCTATGAAGCAGGATATGTAAATCCGACTCCAATTCAATCCCAAACAATTCCACCCATTTTAGAAGGGAAGGACCTCGTAGGTTGTGCGCAAACAGGTACGGGAAAAACCGCCGCATTTGCCCTTCCCATTTTACAATTATTATCCACTAACCCTAAAGGAAAATATCATCCAAAATCAAAACTCAATTCCCGCCCTAAAAAAAACATTCGTGTCTTAGTATTATCACCAACCCGGGAATTGGCAATACAAATAGGAGATTTCTTCAGTAAATATAGTCAATTTAATACAAAGGTCACTAACACAGTAATTTTTGGGGGAGTGACCCAGAAAAAACAGGTTACTACCCTTAAATCTGGGGTTGATATTCTCGTTGCTACACCCGGACGCCTTTTAGATTTAATCGGGCAAGGGTTTATTTCTCTTCGTCACATTGAAATATTAGTTTTTGATGAAGCGGACCGTATGCTGGATATGGGCTTTATCCATGATGTCCGAAGGATTATGAGAAATATTTCAAGTCTACACCAAACCATGTTATTTTCTGCAACAATGCCGAAAGAAATAGTTAAATTAGCGAAAGATTTTCTAAAAAACCCAGTGAATGTCTCGGTGACTCCAAATCAACCAACTGTCGAAAAAATCGCCCAAACCGTGTATTTCGTGCCAAAAAACGAAAAACAATCTTTATTATTATCCATCGTAAGAAATCCGAAAGTTTCTCGAGCCTTAGTTTTTTCCCGAACGAAACACGGGGCCAACAAAATTGTTAAAAAATTGATGCAAGCAGGAGTAGAAGCAGAGCCAATCCACGGAAATAAATCACAAAACGCTCGTCAAAAAGCATTGAAAAATTTTCGAGATGGAAAAACGCGCATCCTCGTTGCAACCGATGTTGCAGCGCGTGGGATTGATGTAATGAATATTTCTCATGTTATTCAATTTGACTTGCCCAATGTTTCGGAAACGTATGTACACCGCATTGGACGAACGGGACGTGCAGGAGCAGGCGGCATTGCGATTGCGTTTTGTGATTTTGAAGAACTTCCTTTACTCCGGGATATTGAAAAATTGATTCAGATGAAAATCCCAGACGCCCGGAATTCAATGCCACGGATTAATCGATCCAAACCAGCGAAATCAGAAAAAATGATGAACCAGTCGAGTCGGAAGAATCAATCGAGTCAGAAGAATCAATCGAGTCAGAAGAATCAATTAAAAAAGGTGAATCCATCATTAAAGTGCAGACATTGTTCTCGGCTGTTTGGTTCTCAAATGGCTATGCTTCAACATATCAAAGCCAAACATAATTCGTAAAGAAAGCCCTTTAAAATTTAGAAATTGGGCCTTATTTTTTTATAATTCTGGATATTCTTTTATTCACACGGAGAACTCTTTGAAAAAATGGTTGCTTTTTGTAAAAATAATCTCCTTTACTCGAAGATGGGTTGTTAACTTAAAAAATTCGTGAAATCCAGGAATCAAAATGGGAATCAAAAGATAATAAGTGTTCAATGTTTCGTTCTCTACAAAAAATTATATTAGAGTAGGTTTACGCCCTAATCGGAGGGTAATTTTGGCAATTAAATTATCTAACAACTCTTTTTTTGTAACTTTTACAACGGCCATACAAAGTAGAAAAGTAACCTCAAGTATAAAATATCACCTTTATGTTCTTGAATCTAAAAAACAAACAAAATAGTATTTCTTTGGGAATGGGTTTTTCCAGCTCCCTGAACTGTAGAGCATCAAGAGGGCCATACTTTGTCCATGTAATTGCTTTCATTTTCTTATGTGGTGTTAAGTTTCTTATATATTCGCTCTGATCGATTCAAATCTTGCTGAATTTCTTCATCCGATTGAGGTGGTGGTGTGATCTTTTCAGTCTCAAGATACTCCATCATCTGATAGATGGTAACTCGTGCTTGGTGTGAGGCTTCTTGTAGACTCACGGTTCCCTTTCTGTAATAATTTGCCATTTTTTTCATATTAAATTGCTCTATTTGGCTAAGAAGAAATTTTCTGATTAAACTGGATCGATCCATATGCTCCTCTTCAGCAATTTGATTCAAAATTCGCACTTCTTCCTCTTCTAGTCTCGAACTAACGGTTTTACTCATGAATTGCCTTCTCCTTTACTTTTTTTATATTTTTTAGAAAAATCGTTCTTCTTTCTTTGGTTGAGGCATATACCCCTTCTAATTTCTTTAAAATTCGTTCCAGTTCTTCAGAAGGAAGAATATTATTTAAACACAGATTATAGAAATATTCATCTAATGATATGGGTTCAATGCCAAAATGTATCATTTTTTTAATTGCTTTCCGATCCGAAGTAAGACAAATTCCCGAATCTTGAGCCAACAAATAGCAACTAGTTTCCCCGGGATCACGAAAAAGTGGGAGATCTTTAGATATATCTACAGGGATGATGTCTACTTCAAAATCGTTCACAAATTTTTTCGCAATATAAGCATCGGGATAATTTTTGGCAATACCATCTTCAACCACTTCCTTATATACTGAAGTATCTACCACTATCGGATTTGACGTTAATTCAGTAAACCGGATAAATAAATTCGTTTTTATCAGATAAATCAATGAATTTGCATCAAAAATTATCCTCATAACTTATTGTAGACAATTAAGGATTATATAACTATCGATTGTCTACAAATGAATTTATCGAAAAAATATCTAATCTGCAAAGTTTTTTACTGTATTTTTTAGCTTAATCAGGCTGTTATAAATTCGCTTAAGGGCTGTTTCCACAAATCCTTCCCGATGCTTTACTTCATCTCGCAATTTTATGACCGATTCCTTGCTTTTTTGGATATTCCCTTCGACTTTATTTAATTTACCCCCTGAAGCCATCTGGGATCCTCGTAATTTGGCTAGATCACCTGTATAATCACGCCATTGATTCTGTTTCTTATTCAATTTGCCCATTACTGAACCTAAATCTTTCAATGTGCCGGATAATTCCTTATAATCATTGGAGAGCTCGAGTAACACGTTGGACATATTCTTTTGCACCTCTAAACGTATCATTGTTCTTTTATTCCGTTCTTTTAGGCGATTAAGATCTTGTTTTTTAACTAGATCGCTGTTTCTATTAACCATTTGGATGTAATTGCGTTCATTTTCTAACTGAATTTTATGATATTTTCCCAACTCATTATGGGTTTTTCCGAGCTTATTTGCCAGATCCTTCAATGATCTGCGCACCGCATCTTCCAAGTTCTGGAGTTTATCAACAGAATCCTCCAAT
>JABCSI010000265.1 GCA_018238965.1 Promethearchaeota archaeon | reverse complement strand
AATTGTGGATGAAATATTATATACTGTCGATTCTTCTGGATTTTACATTGTGAATATCACGAATCGGGTGAATCATGGGATCATAGGCCATTTTCCGATGAACCACTTTTCCGATGAGTTTATTCTGGACGGTGATCTGGTATATCTCACTTCCACTGTATCTCTCTTAATACTAAATATTAGCGTTCCTAGTAATATTACTCAATTATATGAAAGATCGCTCCTTTTTGGCCCCCATGGACTAAGTCTCCATAATAATTTACTTTTTATTGCAGAAACTTCGGTAGGGGTCAAAATTTATAATGTGACAGATCCTACTTCACCGCTTCTGTTCCAACATGTAAGTGTTTACAGGGGTAATTATGCCGTAGAGGGTATTGAGATATTGGAAATATTCGTCACCGATGATTTATTATATGTTTTGGATACTATCAACGGATTGATTATCTACAATCAAACCAATCTGGGTAAGTATTATTATGTAAATTCAATTTTCGCCATGTGGGGATCTAGATCATTTATTATAGTTGATGATCTTGCTTATATATGGGGAAGGTTGGGTCTGAAATTGATCGACATATCTAATCCCTTTAATCTTCACATGGTTGAGGAAATCGTGGATATTGGAGAAGTCTTTCATTCAGTGACCTATGAGTCCAACCCATTAATTCTCCATGAACAAGGGATGAGTCTATATCTATTATCACCCGGTGTTGGCCCCAACCCTGTTAGAAAGGAAATGGCGATAGAAGCTATAACAGGTTTTCTGCAAATTATTGCCTATATAACCCTAGGCATAATTCTTGTTAGCATTGTTAAACGTAGTAAAATCTTATAAATTTATTAAGTGTTCAATATATATTCTTTTTTTTACTTCTTCATATAGATGCTTATTGCCGTTAATCATTTTGGGGACATTCTAATTGGGGCAAAATCAATTTAATGTATTACAAATGAACAAATCGATTATGGGTTGAGGGTTGGGGAAAATCATCACTTCTGAGAATAATAACAAGAACAATAACAAGCACGAAGAATTATTATCGGCGGAACAATTGTATCAAACTGGGAAAATGCCCGATATGATGAAGCATTGGTATTCGGTAAGAAAGAAATATCCTGGTAATTTTCTTTTGGCTTATCGCATGGGGGATTTTTACGAGTTTTTCTACGATGACGCGGTAAATGTATCCCGGTTACTTGGTTTAACCCTTACTAAGCGAGGATCTGGCCCCAGCCGACATCCCTTAGCCGGAATCCCGCATAAAGCTACACAGCATTTTAAAAATTTAGTTAAGCAAGGTCAAACCGTTATCATAGTTGAACAACTGGAAGACCCCAAAAAAGCCCAAGGTAAAATCGTCAAGAGGGGTGTAGTTCGAGTATTAAGTCCTGGCACTGTGGTTGACCACAATTTGCTCGATAGCAATACATCTAATTTCTTGGGTGCCATTTTCCGTAAAAAGCGGAATTATGGAGTTGCCTTGATTGATATCTCAAGCGGGGAATTTTTCACTTCAGAATTTTATGGGAAACGTGCATCCCGGATTATGTGGGCCTGGATTAACCGTTTTAGTCCCGTCGAATGTGTTCTTGCTAAAGAACTCGTGACAGATTTCCATTTCATGGATGAACTCCGAGATAACACCCGTATGATTCTAAAGGATCATCCTCAATATGATTTTCTTTATGAAAATGCCTATGTTACTCTTACTAAGCAATTTCACGTCGAAAATTTAGCGGGATTCGATCTGGAAGAAAAAGAGCTGTCAATTTCTGCTTGTGGTGGATTATTATCCTTTATTAAAGAATCCCAAAGGGAAGAATCACTGGACAACATCCGTCGCGTGCATTTTTACCATGATGAGGAGTATATGTTTCTGGATGTTATTACCCAGAAAAATTTGGATTTAATGCGAAATCAAATAGATGGGGGAACGTATGGGACCCTCTTTAGCGTACTCAATGAAACCAATACACCGATGGGTACCCGACTTCTCCGTCAATGGATTGTGCAGCCACTTCTCTCTCTTGAAGAAATTGAGAAAAGGTTGGCATTTGTTGGCTTTTTTATTCAAAATTATGATATATTTCAAGAATTTCGTTCACTTCTAAAAGAGGTGGGAGATATAAGTCGTCTCATATCGCGGATAAATTTTTCCAGCACTGTGAATGCGCGCAATTTACTGGGATTGAAAATGGGACTTCAAGTAATTCATGAAATTCAGTCCCTTTTGGCACCGGTCGAATTCGAGGGAATCCGATCCGTATGCGCGCAATTGGCTGATTTTTCTGAAATAATTACCCTAATCGATACTACAATTCATGATAACCCCCCTAATACGATTACGGAAGGTGGCATCATCAAAGATGGTTATAACCATCAAGTGGATGAATATCGGGATATTTTAAATAATGGGAAACAGTGGGTACTAAACTTTGAAGAGGCGGAAAAAAAGAAACTTAAAGTAAGTGCGGGTCTAAAAGTAGGCTATAATCGGGTTCTCGGATATTTTGTACAAATCACAAACAATGCAATGAAGGGGATTACTGTTCCCCCTGAATATGTGCAACGTCAATCGCTAAAATCTTGTGTTCGCTTTGATACTCCTCGACTCACTGAGATGGAAGCGAAAATCCTCTCCGCTGAGGAAAATGTCATGGATTTGGAGTACGAATTGTTCCAAACCGTTCGTGAGAAAGTCATAGATTTTACACTACAAATTCAACAAAATGCCGAGATTATTGCATTTTTGGATGTTTTAGGCGCTTTCGCAGAAGTGGCTCAGAAGTATAATTATGCATGCCCCAATATAACCAATTCATCAAAAATTTTGATTAAACAAGGACGACATCCGGTCATTGAATATGTAAATACTAAAGAACCCTTCATTCCAAATGATGTGTTGCTAAATTCGGATTCTGAGCAAATTTTAATCATCACTGGCCCAAACTGGAGTGGAAAGTCTACATATTTAAGGCAAACCGCTTTGATTGTCCTCATGGCCCAAATTGGTTGTTATATCCCAGCTGAATCGGCCGAGATTGGGATAGTAGATCGAATATTTACCCGTATTGGGGCGTCAGATGATATTACCCGGGGACAAAGCACTTTTCTTTTAGAAATGAACGAAATGGCGCAAATTCTCAATTACTCCACCCCCAAAAGTTTGATAATCATCGATGAATTGGGACGAGGTACGGGAACAGTGGATGGTCAATCCATAGCCCAAGCAACCTTGGAGTATTTGCATGAAGCTCGGGTCAAGACACTATTTTCAACCCATTTCCACCAATTGATTAATATGAAAATGCCTCGAATTCACAATTATCATTTTCGCATTTTGGAAAAGGCCGAAAGTCGAGAATTGGTATTTCTGCGGCAATTAACCAATGGGGGAACAGACAAAAGTTATGGGATTCATGTTGGGATGATGGCGGGATTACCGGAACAAGTAACTGATCGTGCTTTTGTATTGATGGAGAGAACCTTGGAGCACGATGACGCACATTCACATGGGGTTGATCTCGCGCATAGCCCCGAAAAGCAGCATGATTCATCAGAATACAAGGGAATTGCAGCTAGGAGCAGTAATTCTACGGACCAAATTTCATCTCCAATTTCCAGCTCTGAGGGCTCAAAATTATCCCCTCGAAGAAAAATTAAGAAAACTTCTAAGACTTCTATGGGTGTACAAACCAGTTTATTTCCCATACGGAAAATTGATGATTCCGAATTGGTGATCATGCTCCGATCATTGGATTTGAACCACATGACCCCAATTGAGGCCTTTGAAGCCCTGATCAAATTGAAGAAAAAACTTTCCTAGATATTTCGGAATGATTATATATGACCGATAAAGGCAAATTGGCGAGTCCTCGGGATATCGAGGAATCCGAAAGGATAGATCTGCATTTAAAACCAGATTATGCAAACTACATTCGACATAAACTTGCTTCTCTCCAAGAATCCTTGGACCAAGGTGTTGAAGCATTCGGAGATCTTCACTTCACGGAAGCGGCTAAGAAATTCCGTGGTTTGGCTACCGAGATCAAAGTTCTCCAATCGTTAATTTCAACTGAAGGCAATTATTCGGATCGCAATTCCCTCAATGATTTGTCAGGCAAACACTGGTTACAGCACACAAAAAGCTGGTTGGTGGTGGATGGCCACCCTAAGCAGTTGGATAAGCAGATTAAAAATCATCCGGCCAGTTTTCCTCCGGATCTTGCGGCTTATTTTATTGAATATTTCACTAAAGGGAATCAGTGGGTATTCGATCCCTTCATGGGAATTGGTAGCACAGCCGAAGCATGCTTGTTAACCAAACGAAATTGCTTTGGGATAGAATTAAATCCTACTTACGCACGATACACCCGACATCGTATCTCTGGGGATTTGGCTAACTTTTCTGAATCTGATCCTGATCTTGGTGTGCTTCCTGAAAAATTTTCGGATATATCTGGTAAATTGGAGTTTGCAATTAAAACTGGTGATGCACTTGAAGCTGTGAAATATTGGCGTGCTTTATCTCTCCCACCGATAGATTTTCTGATTACTTCTCCTCCCTATTGGGATATGTTGAAAAAAACCCGCGGTGGGGTCAAATCTTCCCAAAAACAGCGTATCGAGAAAGGTTTTGATGAATATTATAGTGATTCGCAAGCAGATCTAGGCAATATCGAGGATATAGATATCTATCTTGAGAGTCTTACTAAATATTTTCGCAATTTTCAGCCCATTTTGAAGCAAGGGGCTTATTTAATGATAATTTTGCAAAATTGCAGACCAAAAGATGGAGTTATGCGCCCCATCGCGTGGGATTTTGCCAGTCTTTTGAAAAAGCATTATCTTCTTCGTCAAGAATTTATTTGGTGCCAAGATCAGAAATTCATGGGGATCTGGGGTTATCCGACGACTTACGTAAGCAATGTCCACCATCATTACTGTTTGGTTTTTCAAAACTCTTTAAAAAAGAAAGAATTGTAAGAAAAATATAAGTAAATATTGATTTCTATTCTAAAAGAGTGTTCAAAATTTATCCGAAATTTTCCACAATCTCATTATTGCGATTTTTGTTGAATTCAGGTGCAAATTTTTCCTGGAAGTTGTATTTTATTTTGGATTTTCGCAAATACTTCATTATTTCATTATATTTTTTAATAAACCTATCGTTCCAAAACTTCTCAATCATGCTGGGATCCCTTTTATAATTCTGAATGCTCTCTTCGGTGGTGGGCAAACCGATTTTACTCAGCAAAGTCTCCACATAATCACCATCTATTTCAGTCAAGCAAAATACACAAATTATTTTTTTGGTGTTTATATTGAAGGACAACTGCATTTGAACATTCTCATCTTCAAAGAACAATATATCACTTTTGATTTTAGATCCATCCACTTTCGAAGATTTTTTTATCTGTATATCTCCAATTCCATCTGCCAATGATGCATATTTTTGTATTTCCGCATTTATGTCTTCTAATGTTGCATTTACCACTTTCTATCACTTTAATAGTAGCAATTCGTTTTTTAAAATATTAAACAAGGGGATAATTTTCTAAATTATAAACCGGCATAGGTGATGTGTGGAGAATCCCGCAGAAATTTCTTGAGAGTATAACTAAAATTGAGTAATTTTAACCCCATTCAAATGTTAGATGAAAAATCTTTCCATAGGAATAACATCCGGGATGGTTTTTGAGATTATCGAATCCCAATTGAGAAAAATTTCATCATAGGTTTGATTTTTTAGAATTTGCTCCAAAATAAAGCGTTTGTCAGCTAAAATATCAATTTTTTCAGATATATCGCGCCAAATGGCAATACATGAATGATTTTGGCGATTTCCCTTGACAATCACATATGGATTTTCATTAAAATGCACTTTTTCGATGGTGGAAACCCATATCCCGGCACGATAGTTAAAAGTTTCTACCAAATCCATCTTCACGCGTTCTGTTGTACCCCCTTTTATGATATCGAGTTCAAAAGTAAAAGGATGTTTTAAGAAATCGAATTGAATCGAATTGTTTTCATTTTCTC
>JABCSI010000264.1 GCA_018238965.1 Promethearchaeota archaeon | reverse complement strand
CAGAAGTGCTTAAGGTATATTAAGTAGAGGTAACAATGCTTTTAAAATAATATAAACTTGGATCAAGTTGTTGAATGAATGGTCTACAAACAATTTTAAAGTGAAAAGTGATATCAATAAATTATAGTATAGTTTCGAAAAAATCGGATGATCGAAAAAAATGGTATTCAAAAAATTATTCCCAAATAAAAAAACCGCTGAGGATAAATTAACGACCCAAGCGCAGCTCAAAACCCTCACCCACAGATTAGACCTTAAGATTAGAGACTACGAGAATAAAGCTACGTTGTGCCGCTCCAAAGCGAAGAGTTTTCTGAAAACAGGAAACCAAAAAGCAGCCAAAACCATGCTTATCAGATATAAACAATTCCAAAATAAAGTTCTCCAATACAACGCGATGATTATGCGCGCCGAACGCCAATTGGATGCCTTGGAACAAGCCAATGTTATCGCAGATGTGGCGGGCACCATGGAAGCTGCCTCCTTAGATTTGAAGGCTGCAGCCAGCACCGTTAACGCTGAAAGAGCCCTAGAGATCACAGAAGAAGCCGAAGATAGCATCGAGCAGATAAATGAAGCAGGAGAACTGTTTGCAGGCGATCCAGAAATGGATATGGGAATCGATATTGATGAAGATCTTTCTCAACTGGAAACGGAGTTAATGCTCGAGGATGCTGGCCAATTGCCCGACACTCCCGAAACACATATGGAAAGCGTTTCTCTGTATGATCATGACACCGAACCGGAAAAAGAAGCAAAGGATTCGGATGCTTTGAAGAAGGAAATCGAAAAACTCAAAGCCGAATTGGATATGTAATTTGAATTGAATAAGGTCGGAAATTCACTCAAATCACTTCCCCTTTTTTATTTTTGCTCTTTTTACCCTTCAGCCAATATGTACTCAAAACTTTTATCGAAATCCCGATTTTAAAGCCAGAGAATCATATCCTGATTTCCAAATTAATTGAACAATACTATATTTTCTACATGATAACAATTATTATCATTGTTTATATATGATAATTTTTATTATTATATTATGGAGATTGTTTCCCATGAATTCTATGGTAGAAAAGATGAACTTGCCCATCTCTCGGAAATACTGCAGTCAAAAAAATTCCAACTCATTCGAATTAAGGGGCGGAGAAGGATTGGCAAAACCAAATTGGTGAAACATCTTAGAGAAACATTAGGTATGAAGGACGATCTTCTTTTTCATACTCCGATTGAAAGTGATCTTGTAACCAATATCCAAAAATTATACTTGGATAGTCAAGAAACGAACGTAACCCTCCCCCAAGTCCCTCTAAATCCCTCCACCATTTTGACATATTATCCCTTATTGGAAAAAATTGAATCTTTATATAAAGGTATTATCATAGACGAGTATCCCAGGCTTCAGCGGGCATGTCATTTGGCATATCCCAAATTAACAAAAGAAAAAAATCCCTTAGATGATATTCTCAAGGATTTCAAAGAAAATAAATCCAAGAACTTATCCTTCAAAATTATCTTATTGGGGTCCGAAGTTTCTATTATGGAAGAATTAGATGGTGGAAATCGGCCATTACGGGGATTATTTAACCATACCATCCATTTAAAACCCTTTAATTTTTATGAATTGCAATATTTTTTTCCAAATAAATCATTTCGGGAAATATTGGAGATATTTGGATATTCGGATGGAATTCCATTGTATTTATGGAAGTTGAAGGAATCTAATGCAGATAATTTTTGGGACTGGATTGTATATTCAGTAGTAAAGGACCCAGCATTTTGGTATTCAGAGATTAATAATATCATTGAAGCTGATTTCTCAATTACCGGAACAAGATATGGGGCAATTTTAGATGCCATTGCTAAGGGTAACACCCGTCCCAACGAAATTTTGGGTGCCTGTAAGTTAAATCGAACGGGAGATATCACCCCATATCTTAAAAAATTGCTGCGATCCAGAATAATTAAGCAAGAATTCCCGATTTCTGATTTATATAGGCCTGTGGGAACTTCACATCAAAGAAATTTAAAAAATGGAGTGTATAAACTTTCAGATAATTTTATTTCATTTTGGTATCGATTCATTA
The DNA here is from genome assembly GCA_018238965.1 of Promethearchaeota archaeon. Classification (GTDB taxonomy): domain Archaea; phylum Asgardarchaeota; class Lokiarchaeia; order Sigyniarchaeales; family Promethearchaeaceae; genus Harpocratesius. Next base: position 3,987 of record JABCSI010000264.1, on the reverse strand, counting down.
AGACAACCGAAGCACTGGATCCGCCCCAAATCAAAAATTTTATCCAGGCAGGATATTCTCAATATTTAGGGACCGTGTTTGAGAGTGTGTGCAGGGAATTTGTTGCGATGAGGGAAAATTACCCATATATTGGGAAATGGTGGGGAAAAATCGACGGAGTAATGGAAGAATGTGATATTTTAGCCTTCGATCCGCAACAAAATGAAGCGCTGATAGGCATATGCAAATGGACTAAAAAGGACCAAAATCCTAAGAAGCTCATGAAGCAAGCGATTCGTTATGAAAATCATATATTATACAACAATAAGGAACGCGATATGAAGTATCGCTATATGATTTTTAGTAAAAACTTGGAATATGAAATCGATAGTTTTGAAGGAAAAGAAGTTTCCTGTTATGATGAAACGGATCTGAACCGAATAATGAAAAATTTTCTTTAACTCGCTTAATTCAACCAATTTTTTCCTATTTGTGCATTCTCTAATATTTTAAGAAGAGATTAAGAACAAAAAATAATTAAGTATATATTTTCCAGGAAGAAAATAATTAAAAATATATATTTAAAGAATAAAGGATATATTTATAAGTTCGATTTCCCATGTATTTATTAAGTTAATACAAAAAAGAGGTAAGATAAAATCCATGCCACCGAAACCAAAACCCGAAGAACAACCTGTTCCCATTAATTTTAGGGTATCACCAAGAGAGCAAGAAGCTTGGCAGCTGCATGCTCAAAAAATGGGCATTCCCTTGGCCAAGTTCATAAAAAAAAAAATTAACGAAATAGTATTTGAGAAGCCAATTGATTACGCAGGATTGATAAAAGCACTTCAACAATTTAATACAGACATTCATGCCGTGGCAGTGGTCCTCGAAGAGGGAACAGTTGCCTATGCGACAGAGAATTGGGGACCTACCGATGATCTTAATGATCTTGCCGAAAATTGGGTACAAGGATTGCCTAGAAATCAATCAGCCATAAATCTACAAGGGATCAAATACTCATTGTTACGGAGCGACAAGGAACATTTAGTCTCCGTAAATCGCAAAAATGACAACTTTTTCCTAGGAGCGAAAAGTAACCAAACCATTGTTTTCGCGAAAGTTCCAAGTGAATCTTGGACGGTGGGAAATAATTTGAAACCTACTGATGCCGATCCAAAACACGTACTGCACGATCTGGACAGAGTTGTTGCGAAAATGAATCCAACCGAATCATATGTCCCACCAAGCACCACATTTGGGACAACTGCTCTTGAAAGAGAAGAGAAAGTTAAACTTAAAGAAAAAAGGCTCCGTATGAAAGCTGAAGAATTAACGAGGCAGCAAGACTTGGTTCAAGTTAATCGAGAGAATCGAATAGAAATGGAACTGGAACATCAGGTATCCCAATTGGAAATCCCGCTGAAATCCAAAGAACAGGAAATCATCACGAACTTGGAAAAGAACATTTTGGGAAAACCCATACGACTGATAAACCCGCCCGAGAATGTTTCAGATTTCTCAAATTATATGGTGGATAAATCTGGATTTCTGGATATTAATGAAAGATTCCCCGCCCAAGAAAACCCGTGTAGCATGATTTCTAAATTTGGTCACGTGATCGTACTATCTTTGCGAGAATTAGGGATAGAAGAATTCCCTGAATCAATCTCAAATTTGAATCATCTGAGTTATTTGAACATGTCCCACAATAAATTTTCCGATATTTCGCCCTCTATTGGGAAATTAGAAGATCTGGAGTATTTATTCCTCAAAAGCAATGGACTAACCAAAATCCCCGAATCCATAAGAATGTTGAAGAGGTTGGTTCATCTTAACTTGGAAAATAACTCTATCACCCAAATCCCAGAATTTCTTAGTTCTTTTAAGTATTTGCAATATGCAAATTTTACCAAAAATCCGATAAAATATTCTTCTCTTTCGGATAAAATTAAAAATTTAGTGGATCGCGAAGTAATAATAATTGATGATATTCAAATTGACGAATCCGTCAAAGAAATAATTGATAACTCGAAAGATTGATAGAAGATAGATGATTTTCATTTTTTCTTTTTTCATTTCTCAGATTTATAAAAAAACCATGTGATCAAAATGAGCGATAACCAAGACTGGCTGGCTGCAAAACCCCTCGTAGTAGATAATGGTACGGGAATTTCGAAGAATGGATTCGTGGGAGAAGACCAACCTCGATCTGTATTCCCAACGTTGATTGGATACCCCAAATATACGAGTATAATGACGGACGTTGAACATTACACGCGTGAGTATTACATCGGGGAGGAGGCCTTACAACTGAAAGGGGTTTTAAAATTAATGTTTCCCGTAGAACACGGGGTAATTGAAGACTGGATTGCGATGGAAAAGATTTGGCACTATACATTTTACACAGATTTGCGTGTAGATCCATCCGAACATCCTGTGTTGTTGACTGAAGCCCCATTGAACCCCCGACCCAATCGGGAGAAGATGGCGGAAATTATGTTTGAAACCTTCAACGTACCTGCCCTATATGTGGCCATGCAAGCAGTGCTTTCTCTATATGCATCTGGGCGTACCACTGGGTGTGTTATTGATATTGGTGACGGGGTATCACACGTAGTGCCAATTTATGAAGGCTTTGCCTTGTCCCACGCTATTTCGCGGTTAGATTTAGCCGGCCGAGATATTACCAACTATTTACAACGTCTCTTACGTCAAAAAGGTTTCTCCTTTACCACTTCCGCAGAAAAGGAAATTGTGCGGGATATCAAGGAAAAACTCTGTTATGTGGCTTTGGATCCGGAAAAAGAAATTATGCTTTCGAAGAAAGTGGCCGGAATGGAAAAGATTTACATGTTGCCTGATGGAGAAACGATTACCGTATCCGTGGAACGATTCTTGGCTCCCGAATGCTTCTTCAATCCTGGTGTGATTGGAAAAGAGTTGGATCCTTTGGATGATGTTATCTGCGGTGCAATTAAGGAATGTGATGTTGACTTGCGACGTGATCTCTATGGAAACATTGTGCTTTCCGGTGGTTCGACCATGTATCCTGGCTTGAAGGAACGGTTAACCAAAGAAATCAAGGAACAAATCCCAGAAAGTGTCGATGTGAAGATCATTGCACCACCCGAGCGTATGTATTCGGTGTGGATTGGTGGGTCCATTTTGTCCTCCTTGAAGACCTTCCAACGCATGTGGGTTACCCGACGAGAATACAAAGAACTCGGTCCACAAGTTATCCACCGCTGCTTCTAAATATTGCAAGCGATGGTTTTTCTTTTATTTTTTTCTTCCTTATTCAAGTCATTTAACTTCAATTATCTTCTCAAAAGATTTGCTATTGCCCAAACCAATTGGAAACAAATACTTAAACATCCTTTACCGCGAGCGAAAATTTTAAAGCATGCTTCACTTGTTGTTGGTAATGAATGCGGTAATTTATTATTGTCAGAGCTGTAAATGCGGGTATTTTTTTCGGGAAGAGATCTCTAAACCGGATCAATGTCCCCAGTGTGATCAGAAGTTGGCGACTAAAGCCGAAGACTGGGAAGAATTCAAATGTACCCAATGTGATTACCAGTTGGATGTCTCTACATTGAAGATGCACGGTAATCTCAACCGTATCCTTGAGGGAGAACTCCGGTGTAAATACGACAATGAGACTATGAATATCGTGGGCATTTAACGGATGTTTTAATGTCTTAATTTGTAACCGGGATATTGGTAATTTTTGATTCTTTTTCAGCTGTGAATTATACATAGATCACGACAGATGTGGTTTATGACAGACGTGGTTTATGACCTTTTCTGATAGTTTCAGTTTCTGAAATCCTTCAATATTCGCTAATTTGGCGAAAGAAAGAGGATAAAAGAATCAAAATGTATTAAGATTTAATCTAACTGAATTTCGTAATCCATAAACCATTTTATAGATTTTCATCACAATATGCATTAAGTATTTATCCCTCAAATGGCCTAGATTGAATAGAAATAGTGATCAAA
>JABCSI010000039.1 GCA_018238965.1 Promethearchaeota archaeon | reverse complement strand
TACTTTTTCTCTTGAAATACTCTATTATTGCAATAAGGGGATTTTAGGAGAGCAAAATTTAAATTCAACTTTTATCTTGTAAACTTAAGATATATTTAAAACTGATTCTAATCTCCTTCTTGAGAATGATGACAAATTCGATGTGTGTCGACCTAATAAAAAATCTTGGGTGTTTTACATTATTATAAGTTTAAGTTTATTAGGGGCCCTTATTTCTTCCCTCACTTATTTCGCTAGTGAAAACTTGATATTTTCCCTCATACCATTAATTTTCTGGCTTTTCATTGGTCCTATTTTCGCGGAAAGGCGAATATTGAAAGCCTTTTCATCAAAAAAACTAAATATTGCAAATAATCTTATTGGGTTAAAAGTCTATAAAGAATTTGATTACTATTTAGAACGAAAAGCAATAGATTTCGATTTTAAGAAGGTTTCTGAGGTCGTCATGCGATTAGGTGAACTAATTCTTATTTCTTTAGGGATATCCCTTCTTCTCTCGAAAATAATTACACCGATTATTACAACCGAAGCTGATTTACATCCTGTTTTTTCGAATATGAGCGATTTGATCATTAATAACACGATATATATTACTCCAAGTTCAATGACGGTTATCGCATTTTTAGGTCCACTATTGTGGATTGCAGAAGATGTTCATATTTCAGGAATTGATGAAAATCCAAGGATGATAAAATTGCACGATGCTTTAAGAAATGGTTTTTTAAGTAAGATTTTAGGTTTTTCAGGACTTGCGCTCCTTCTTGCTGAGGAATATGTTAAATTACAAAATAGTGGAATGGTTGATTCATTATTTGTATTCATCTTTATTTTCATATGGGACGTCATTTATGTATTAAGTGCGATTTCTGCAACTCCATTTATCATCGGACTCATTTATCTTCTTACAGTCCATGAAAATTATGTAAATCAATTGCGCCATAAACTAGCTAGTGTCATTCCAATTGGTATCTCTGAGGTTAGGTTGGCTGTTGCTGAGGAGTTACCATATCTAGCAAGTGATACGCAAAATTTGTCCGAACCTAAACTCATGGGAAAGCTAAAAGGGTTTTGGAATCATCCATTGGGTAAGACGATTCTGATATTAGTTATTATTGCATCTTCTTTTCTAATATTGATTTTTACGCTCAGTAATCTTTTAACTTTTGCAACCATCGATATTGGGTGGCTTATTAACATATATTTGTTTTAATTGCCTTGATTTGTTTAATTTTTTTAATATAACTCTTCTCTTGGAGTAGAATGCTTGATAATCGATATCTATTGAATTTACTCTCCTTTTTTGCTTTTTGGATATTTTTGATGATAGGAAGATTGTGAAGGGTCAAAATTGGGGGGAAGGGTGTAATAATAGAGTTTGTTCTTCTGCCAGTCCCGTATTATCAATTTATGCACCTCTTGTTCATTAACAACTCCACCGGCTTTCAGTCTTCCATATCGTTTTCCAATTTTATCCACGATCATGTCTAAAGTGTCATCGTCCAGAATTTCCACCTTATATACTTCAGCAAATTGTGAATGGGAAATCAATGAATAGATGGCCTCAACAACTGCTAACGGGTCTTCCAATTTTTCCACCACCATGCAGGATTTAATTGCCATTTCGGTCTCATTGGATTCATCAATAGGAATAACCCCCGGAGTATCTATCAAATAGATTTTTTCTGTTAATTTGATCTTCTGGATCACCCGCGTAAATCCCGCACTTGAGGAAGTGCCTGCTTTTTTCTTGCCCTTGGTCAAAGCCTCAATTAGGGATGATTTTCCGGTATTCGGATATCCTACCATTAGAATATTTGTATTGGCTCGGAGTACGGTGCGCCTAAAATGTCCTTCCAGTTCAAATATTCCCTTGCTGAATCGGGCACTAACCGTAAAGACTTGATATCCTTTCTTTTTGTAATATCGCTTCCATTCCCGCAAGATGTTCTTAGGGATGATGTCAGATTTATTGATAACTAAAAATATTTCAATTTCCGGGCGGGCGTTCTTAACAAATTTTTCAATCATTAAATTATGTGTGCCTATGGGGTTCCTTGCGTCAAGAACTTGGATTACAATATCGGTCTCTTGGATAACAATTTTAAAAATTTCTCTCCAATGTTTTTCAGTTTTCATTATTTTTTCATCCTCGTGCATTTAATCATTGAAATATTGATACATTTTTAGTGATTCACTAGTTGATATCTAGATTTTCGATTTCGGGATCGGTATCTGAGTTCAAAGAATTCAAATAAATGGTATCCCAGAGTAAGAAGGTATCCGAATCCAAAATACCAATATTGGGGAATAACAAATACAAAACACAAAATCATCCCCAGACCCGTGAGTATTTCAATTAATTGGAATGGAATCGAGTTAAAATATCGTTTTACAAAAAACCATTTGGGGTCATATTCCTTTCGCATTAACTCGGGGACTATGTCCCATTCTTCTTTTTTGAGGAGAAATCGAGGCCCGATTAAACGTTTTGTGAATAGAAGATTCGTTCCCCAATCCATCATATCTACACATACATGGAATAGGGCACCAATACCACAGAATAACATCCACCATTGTAATGTCAAAATTGCCAAGAGGAGGATAATTCCTGAGAAGTAGATTGAATGGGGGAAGAACATTCTATGATTTTTCTCTTTCGATTTGATAAGATATATGATATCAAAATCCGAGATTACCGAAAAGAAGACAATTAACCCAAATTGCCATCCTTTTTCTTCGGGAAATATGATTTGGAATATCGATGCCAGAATAATACCAACTGAGTAATGAAATGTTAAATGCATAATCTCCGTCTAGAAAAGCTCATTAAGAGTAAAAAAATTAATTATTTGTTGAACCATTGATGGAAAATTCCCAAATTTCACCATTTTCCCAATTTTTGAGCAAGATCGAAACAAAAAGCAACGCTCGGATCCGCAGTCTCCACCATTTTGCAAAAAAACTCTGGAAGGATCGAAATTATGCTCCGATTGATATCCAACACAAATGTTTGGATAGTTGGGAGGAATTAACCAGTAATATGGATTGTAAAATTGTACCTCTGATTCCAGTTTCGGAAGATCGCCCGATAACAAATCTTATTTTCGGATCTGGCAGTTTTTCCACAGGGGAATTTCAAATTCAACAATATATTAAAGTAAAGCAAACCGTACCAAACCCTCCCGTCACACTACAAGGGATTGTTAGCAATAAATCGGTCCAGCATAAGTGTGAAGCGGAAAATCTCCACAAACGTTATGATGTTCCATTGGCGTTGTTAGATTTTGAAGATTGGTATCACGAATTCGTAGATAAGCTCGAAGGTAATCCTATCCGGGCTACACGCTATTGGTATGATAGGAATGATGAGGATCGACCTTCCTTGGCAGAATTATCCCGAAGGTTTAAAATTCGCCAAAATGAATTCCACAAGACGCTGGGAGAACTTGTTGCCCACACTTTTCCTCAAAACACATCAATTGTGAGCGCCCGGGGATATAACTTTCAATTTTGCAGCAATATTTTTCCCCATCAAGGACAAAAATTACCCCACATCAACGATACTCACCCTGCCGATTTGAGTTTTGTCGATAAAGCATCCCACGAAAAACTTTATGCAGGGTGGCAGTCCGGGGCCGTTGCAAAAATGATGAAGGATGGCGTCCATGATAATTATCGAGGTAGTTTGATTGATGTGGACTATATGGATTCATTTTCGCAGATAAACGAGGTGGATGAGGGATTATTGCTTGCCTTAAGTGAGGGTGTGCAAATTGATCGACATTCAGAATCAAACTCAGAATCTGACTCGGAATTTACAGCTCTGGAAATTCAAAAAGCGATGAAAATCATCGATGATTATTTTTATTGCACCTTGGAACCTACAGGACTTCTACTATTTTGGGGCATTACCGATAGACCTGTTCCTGTTGTATATCAAGATTTACATGGAAATCCCGTAATAATCCATCAAAAAGCGATAGTTGTAGGGGATCACTTTCATAGTGGAGTCAATGCATGGGGAAAGAATCTTGATCCGGATTTGGAAGAATTGAAAAAATTGTTGAATTTTTAATTCAGATCTCAATTAGGGTTCAGTTTTAGGTTCAGAAACAGGTTCAGAAATGGGTTTTGGCTTGCGTTTAAGATCCAACACAGAAAAGGATAAAAATAACGAACCTATCAACAAAACTGCGAAGGTTAATGCGTCGAAAATTGCCCCTACGACATCGTTTGAAGTAATTTGGGACACAATGTTAATTACCAGCGTTATCATGAATAAAAATAACCCTACTACAAAAGACACTAATTTTGGATAACCGGGGGAGGTTTTGTCCATCTTATTGAGACCAAAACGAAAGGTGATGATTACACAAGAGATGGTCAGATAGAACAGGATTAAAATAATCAAAGCTAAGGGGATCATATCAATCTGGATGTTGACATTGCCGATAGTGCTCTCTGTCTGAGTAATAAAATCATCAATGATGAAGTAAATTGAAGTCCCCACACAAATGGCCAAATTTATATAGGTTATTTTCATTTTTTTGAAGGTCATCGTTGATCTCATCATTATCAACATGGTGTAATATATGAAAAGGTCTCCAAATAGCAAGGAAATCATCCCGATCCTGAGAAATACATTAATCGCAAGCACGGTACCTATAATATCGTAAATGAATATGCATAACGTATAAAGACCAATCAAAAACACTCCGGTTGCTAAAAACCGATTCGCCATCCTCGTGTTGTCTTTCTTAAGGATTGCCAAAGCGGAAATCACACCAACAACAAAGCCGGCGATTTCTAGGTAATGAGTAATTGCCATAAATGTAACTTAAATCATCTAATATTTAATATTTGGGTTTAGGGTCGTCTTTATCAAAGAGCTATAGAATCGCCCCAATACTTCATCCTTTGCGCAAACTCAATTTCTTTATCAAGGAGGATTGATGTCACAGAATTATGAGGGAGATTTGGTCATAATCATATTTTTGAACTCCCCGTTCTTCCCGGATCGAATTGGGAAAATCCAAGTTAATTTGCCCCACTAATAATGTTTGGTAATCAGGGGCTTCACTCACTAAAAGTTTCACCGGACTCGCCGATCCCTCCTCAAAGTGAATAATTTTACTCCTGCCCGAAAAATTCCGGTTAAAGATTGAATATATTGAATTACATGAAATAATGGGAACACGATGTTCCAAGGCCCGCGCTTGAAGATAAATACTCCAATTGTCCATGCCGTCGTCCCGTATCAAAGTAGGGCTAAAGATCAATTCTGCTCCGTTATCCACCGCCTTCGATGTGAGCATAGAAGAAATATGCAAATCAAAACAGATTAAGATAGAAAAGGTAATGTTTAAGCGGGTGTCGGTAAAAACTTTCAACTCTTGCCCCGGCTGAAGCAATTCTTTTTCAATTCCATATAGGTGAATTTTGTGCTGAAAGAACCGTTCCTGGCCCAAATGGTCAAAATAATAACTCACTATAACTGGTTTTTCAAACTCTGAAGATTTTTCCCATATTCCGCCGGAAATGATGGGTATCCCGAATTTAGTTGCCCAATTTTTTACCCATTGGTATTGGATTCCCCGTTCCTTTTGATATAAATCATGGAAATTCCCTGTGAAGTCGAGATGATACCATCGTTCGGGGAGACAAATTATATCGGGGTGTAAATCTGCGGCCTCACCGATTAAATTCTCCATATTCTGATAATTTTCTTCGTTATCGTGGCTCACGGAGGGTTGGATGAGGCATACGGTTATGTTTTTCATTTCGCACTTACACCGCTTTTGATCATGGTTTGAACCATTTAAACGAAAAATAAGCTTTTGTCCGAGGATTTGCCATAACAAACCGTTTCTTTACACTGGTGGCCAGTCTGGCGCTCCGAACCACATCGATGGAAGAGATTCGGGTATTGGGTGAGAGAACTTGGATACAAAATGAGGAATGGTCAATCCCTGGTCCTTTGCGATATACAATAAAATCGGCGCCGAATTTCTGGCCGGGGCGTGGAATGAAGTTCTTTTCCCGTAGATCCTCGTAAATAGTATAGCGTTCCTCGAATTGGGGGAAAGTTTCACATGCGAAACTATGGAAATCCTCTGCCTGCCAATCTTGTTTGTTTGGATTATTGGGAGATTTCAAGCAAATAATTCCCTTTCTCAATAGGTAATAGGTTTCCAGTGCGGAAATTTCCAAAGGCCGCTCGAACGGTTCAATCTTCGGCTTTCTAATGCCCACTGGTATTCCAAAATACCTTCCAAATCCGTACAAGAGAAACCCATGCACATTATTAAATACCAAGATTTTCGTTCCAATCATTTGGGCCTCAATAGGATAGTCGGGAAAATCCCCTGATTGCAGTAATTCTCGAAGGTTGGCATCCAAATCTTCAGAAATAGGAGGGTGAGAAAGTGGGCACATCGTTAAATTATATAATATTCGATCTCCCAAAAAATTTTGGGTTCCCATATTTTTCTAATAATGGCAGAATTCTAATTAGAAATTCATCATATATCCACAGTTTAAGCAGATTTTGGATCTGGATGAATTCTCGAATTTACATTTCGGGCATTTAACTATCGCATTAGGCGTATAAGTATTAGTAAATCGTATCAATTGCTCGATCTTAACGTCGAAATCTTTAGGTTTCACTTTTTTGGTTTTTTTCTCGGGATCTCCGAGTCGCTTTTTTATTGCTTGGGGATTGAAAAGGCAGGGGAGCAAAAATAATAGAACAGATTCGATAACAAGGGCGGTTATTACCGATTGTGGGTAATCTCCAGAACGTATAATCCCCATATCTCGAAAAATCAAAAAAAGAAGTGAAAAGGTGGAAGTCAAAGACAAAATGGGAGCGATAAGCCTTACATAAATCGATTTGGTCTTTGGTCTTTTTCCGATTGTGAACATCTCCAATTCTGTGTATTGATATCCTTCGGGTTACTGTGAATAAGAAAAAAAATTAAACATCGACTAAATAAGAATAAATTTGCTTAACTTCACCTAAATATTTCTAGGTTTGAATAAACTCAATTACACTATACTCAGAGTCAATTTTGGTGTATTCATAGGGAATACCGTCCGCAGAATAAAATTTTGAGAAGAACTCGTAAAATGTGAGCCGTAGGGCATGAATTCCTGCAAGAACCGATTCCATGACAATAACAAACAAATTCCCAATTACCAAGACAAGGACTACTCCGAATAAGGAATTGACTAATTTGACCAATTCGGACACCACCAACATAAGTCCCATATGTGCCATTGCCAAAGCCAATAACCGAGTATAACTGGCTACATTGGAGAGCATGCTTAAATAGGTTTCACCAACTTCAACCGTCTGTTCTCCGATAAGTCCGCCCACTGATTCATGTTGCAAATATGAAATCCCTATAATTTTTCCAATGGATTTTCCGAATAGTAAAGGAATAGCAGGAAGTATTGGAAGAAGGATCGGATAGGGGATTGGCATATCGGGTGAAAACCACTCATCAATGCGAAAACCATGCACGAGAATAACGTAGGCACCACCCCACAACATTATAAGTTTCCAAATTGGGTCGACAAATGCGAGAAATAATTTTTTATTATTTATATAATTGAGAAATTTCATAAAAAATCCGAGAGACAGGTGAATTACTCCAACCACAATAGCACCCTTCAATACAAGGGTGATTTCGTGAAGAGGACTGGCAAAAATAGGATGGAATATCTCTCCCATTCCGAAAACTTCACCGTAGAGTAATCCTCCAATGATCGCTCCTCCACCTAACCATATTAGAAGAAATCCTGCGTCATACATTGTATTTTCTTTATTTTTTAGTTTTAGGATGATCAGCATTAATCCCAATGCAACTAAAATAAGCCCATGTCCCACATCCCCAAACATTAACCCAAATAAAATGGGATAGGTCAAAGCTACGGCGGGAGTTGGGTCAATCTCATTATAGTTGGTGACTCCATACAAATTGGTTAAAATTCGAAATGGTTTGAATATTTTTGGCGTTTTAACGATAGACGGAATATCTTTTTGGGGAACAATTTCTTCATCATCTAGTCCGTATTCATAGTCTTCTTCTTCTGTTCCCAAATCCTGTGCAACTTCTAGGGTTCCTTTTGCATTTTTTAATAATGGGTGTGCGTGTATGCGAATATGTGTGTGGAATTGTTCGTCCAATTCTCCCAAGATGGATTCTTGTTCCTTAACTGGAATGAATGCCTCTAATCTTACGATTTCTCCTCGGAAGGATTCGCGAAACTGTTTTTCGAGCTGATTATATTTTCGGCAATTCTTCAAAATTTCAATATAGCCCCGAAATTTGACCATGTCCGTGTCTTGGGAGTCAATATAATCTTGGGCATTGTTTATCCGTTGGTTGCAAAATTCAATTTGTTCCGTAAGGTATGCGAGATTCAGACCATTTTCATCAAAATGCTTTATATAATCTTTAATTTCTATTGCATTACGGCATATATCACTGATATGCTCCTCTTGAATTTTGTGATATATCATAAAGAAAGCAGCTGTTTCAGAATTCAACTCCTTAAACTCGAAAACCATAGGAATCTGTTCATGTTCCAGGGAAACGATCAGCTCATCCAAATCATCATTATAAATATAACCAAGTCTAAAAACTAATTGTTCGAACCATTCAAAAACTATGTTATTTGGATTGTATTGAGATAGCCAAGTAAAAACTTCCTTCAATATTTTGTTTTCGGCTATTTCCTTCAAGTATTTTTCCTTATCGTTAATATATCCCTTCATACGCCTGATTTCATGGTCCGCCAAGTCATAAAGCTTATTTACCGCATCCTTCACGGATGAAACATTTAATATAACACGGTCAGCTGCCGCGGGGACAGGAACTTTCTCAGGATTAATCTCCATTTTCTGAAAATAATAAATCAAAAATTCTTCAATTTCGTTTAATTTCTGCTCCATCACCTCAGATTCGTCCTCCAACATACGTTTTCTACGCAAGTGTCTATGTCCGGTCTCTTCTGCCTCTTTAAATGATTGGACGTGGATTTTATGTTCTGGGATAAAATTCAGTAATGCTGGAACTTGACTGGTATGAATTGAAATTTTAAGTAAGGTCATTTTTTCGGGCGTTAACATGTTGGGCACCTATGTTGTTTATTATTATTATAATTAATCTTCTTCTTCGATTTCTAACATTTCTTTAATTTTCTTGAGTCGGACATACTCGTCTCTTTCCTCGTCGAACAAAAAATCCTCGATAGTACGAATCTCTGCATTCAGCTTGGGAATAATTATGTCTTCCAAAGCATCAATACGGCGGTTAATTTTCCTGTGATTGGCAGATAACAAATACATCTGTTTGTCCAATTCTCCTAATTCGACAAGGATTTTCAAGGATGAATGTAATTGTTTAATCAGAATGTCAATATGGAGTGCAGTATCAAAAAATGAATAGGAGGGTAAGGAACTTTCTTGGATTTTCAGTGAAATCTCTGGTAAATCCATTGTTTTTCGATGTATATGTTTGATATCCACCGTTGGATTGAATTTGGCAGCATTAAACTTTGAAATTCTCTCCACCTTCTCTTTTCCTATAAATTTATATGTTTCTTTTAACAATTCAAAGCTTTCTTGAATTTTTTCACGAGCTTTTTCCCGAACCTCAAAATATCTTGAGGATACCGATGATAACGATACATGCAATTGTTCCCGCTTTATTTCGAGTAAATTTTCACCGCGTTGTGAAAATTTCCTCTTCTTCATAATTCGGTTTAATTCGGGTTTTGTGGGATTGATCTTTATAAACGACATTTATGCCTGCTCCTGTTTATTCCCGGATATGCCTTTTCCACGCTTTTTCCTTGGTGAAAGTTTCCGGATCAAAGTTTTCAATGTAATACTTATGGATATTTTCTTTTTTTACCCGAATTAATTCGGATTTTTTCATAATTGACAGTAATCGCCACGCCACATTGAAGGACGACTCAAATGAACGTTCGGATTCTCCTTGATTAATAAAATAAAGCTCAAAATATTCAGCGAATGTTAAATAATCCTTATCATTATCCGAAAGACTTTCTTTCCCGATGATCGATTCAAGTTCGCGAGCTTCCAGCGCTTTGGCATAACATGCGTAGAGTTGGGATGTAATATCGGCATGATCTTCCCGAGTATTGTCGCCGCCTATTGAATCCTTCATCAATCGCGAAAGTGAAGAAAGTGGATAAATGGGGGGGAATATATTCTGCTGATGATAATCACGACTTAATACAATTTGGCCTTCGGTAATATAACCTGTAATATCTGGAATCGGGTGGCTGATATCATCGTTTGGCATGGAAATCACAGGAATTTGGGTGATTGACCCTTTTTTCCCTTTAATTCTTCCCGCACGCTCGTATATATTTGCAAAATCTGAGTACATATAACTGGGAAAGCCTTTTCGGGCGGGGATTTCTCCCTTAACATTGGAAATTTCACGTAATGCCTCGGCATAATTTGTAATGTCAGTTAAAACAACTAAAACATGCATATCCTGTTTATATGCGAGAAATTCAGCAGTCGTGAGAGCGATTTTCGGGATTAACAATCGTTCAATTGTCGGATCGCTGGCCAAATTTATGAAGGATATAACCCGTGTCGCACCCTGTTCTTCAAATTTTTTCTGGAAATATAATGACTGTTCCGCTAATAATCCAATACCGCAAAAGATGGTTACAAACGGTTCTTTGGAGAGTACTTTTGCATTATTTACAATTTGCGCAACAAGTTTATTATGGGGAAGACCTTGACCGCTAAATATTGGCAGTTTTTGACCTCGCACCAGGGTCATTAAGGTGTCAAAGGATGAAATGCCTGTTTGGATAACATCCCGTGGATAAGCCCGGCATACCGGGTTCATAGGTTCTCCATTAATATCTAATAATTCTTCGGGAAGGATTGGATCTCCCCCATCTATAGGTTCACCCAATCCATTAAACCTGCGCCCCATCATTTCACGTGATACTCCAACTCGAAAGATATCATCTAAAAAGGTAATTTTTGTAGTTCCTAACGACATTCCGAATGTTCCTTCTACAACTTGGATAACCACTAATTCTCTACTCACAGTGAGAACTTGCCCAGTGCGAATATCTCCATCCCTGGTTTGGATTCGGACGATGCTGCCATTTTTAATATTGTGATTGGGTATAGGCTTCATGTATAAAAGGGGGCCCATCACGGACGATATTTTAGTATAACTAATTGCCATTTAAGTCAGCTCCACATATTGTTCTTCAAGACTTTCAAATTCTTGCCTCATTTCTAACTCCAGCTCCGAAATATTACTTATATCTTTAGAATGGTAATCCAACCGGGCACGTCGCAGTTTATGCAAACACACCATTTGCTTAAATCTGAAGACTGGAACACCCAACTTGATTAACTTAAGACTCGATTTGTAAAATTGTATGAAGAGTTCTATCAGTTCCATGGTTTTTCGGGGACTGGAATATCTATCATTATCATTGAAACTATTCTGGATTAAATATCCCTCTTTTAATACTGTAGATACGTATAGAATTAATTGTTGATTTGGAGGGAGGTTCTCGGTGCCAATTAATTTGGCTATGCTTTCCAATTGATCTGCTTTGGAAAGAATTGTATTGACCACCGTTCGGGATTTTTGCCAACCTTCTTGGATTTCATCGTCCCAATATTTTGCTACCTCATTATATAAAGAATAAGAATCCAGCCAATTAACAGCGGGATAATGGCGAGAATACGCTAATTTAGCATCGAGCGCCCAGAATGCCTTCACGAATCGTTTTGTGTTAGTGGTAATTGGTTCTGAGAAATCTCCACCCGGAGGGGAAACCGAACCAACAATTGTAATGGATCCCATTCGTTTAAATTTGCCTAAAACTTGAACCAATCCGGCCCGTTCGTAGAAATTACTAAGTCGAGTTGCTAAATATGCGGGATAACCTCCTTCAGTCGGCATTTCTTCCAATCTCCCGGATAATTCTCGGAGTGCTTCAGCCCATCGACTGGTGCTGTCCGCCAAAAGGAGAACATTCTTTCCCATATCTCTCCAATATTCAGCCATGGTGATACCTGAGAAAATTGAGGCCTCCCGGGCAGATACCGGCATATTAGATGTGTTGGCAATCATAATTGTACGATCCATAAGAGGGAGATTATTTTTAGGGTCCATAAGGTTTGGAAAGGAATTCAATAAATCGGCCATTTCATTACCCCGTTCCCCACAACCGATATAAACAATTATATCTGCATCTGCAAACTTAGCCAAATTATGCTGTACAACGGTTTTTCCCGTTCCAAAACCCCCAGGTACCGCAACTACTCCCCCTTGGGCTACCGGAAATAACAAATCAAAAACTCTAGTTCCGGTAATCAGAGGTTTATTGGGTAGGAATCGTTTTTTGTATGGGCGGGCATTTCTAATGGGCCAACGCGTAATAAGAGTGAATTCTTTAATTGAGTCATCTTCCAATTGAAGTGTGTAAGCACAATCTTCTACGACCATTTCTCCTGAATTTATGGTCTTGATTTTACCTTTTATTCCGGGTGGAACAATTATCTGGTGTTTTTGCGATAGTTCTTTAACAAATCCAACGAAATCTCCCTCGGTCACATAATCGCCTATTTCAACAGTTGGTTGAAAATTCCATAGTTTTTCCCTATCCAAAGCAGGAGCACGAATCCCTCTTGAAAGAAAATCCCCACTAAGATGGGAAAGCGTTTTAAGTGGTCGCTGGATCCCATCATAAATGGTTCTGAGCAACCCGGGTCCCAATTCCATAGATAACGGGTAATGATAATTTTCTACCTTGGAGTTCAATTCCAATCCAAAAGTTTCTTCATAACACTGAACAATGGCAACCATATTTACAATTTTAATAATTTCTCCAATGATATTCAAACCCTCGCCAATATTCACCATATCGCCAACAGATTGATCTTGAAAACCTTCTACTTTCAAGACGGATCCATTAATGGAAATGACTGTCCCCAGATCAGCGGAAGAATCGAATTTAGATTTCATAACGTTTGGCTCCTCCGTGTTTTTCTCGATCAATTTCCATAGCATTACGAAGCTTCGCCTCGAATAGAGGGAACATTTTCATAAATAGCATCTTCAATTCTAATCGATGGTTATCGGCGATGGCTTTGAAGGTAAAATCTATCTCATATTCATCATCGTTTGCCGTAATTCTAAAACCCATACAGGAATCGAGGGGAGTCTCAGAAATTGTGAAAAACTTTCTTTTTTTCCCGATTTTTTTTAGAAAGTCCGCCTCTTTGATTAATTTAAGATCATCTTCATGAAATTGTATTTTTACTGGCTGGACGATCAATGGAAGATAGTTTTTTACCTTTTCAATTAAAAAATTAACATATGACTTGTGACAGAATTGAATCCGGTCACGAATTTCTTTTCTCAATAATTCATTAAATTCATCGATATATTTGGTTTTCCGTTGTGCAACAGCATTATTAATTTCAGAAACACGATCCATTTCCAGCCTGTTTAATTCATACTGCCGATTTCTGATCGAAGTCATTTCTAATTGGAGTAAATCCTCCTGCATTTGATTTTCAAATTTTTCTCTAATATAGTAGGTTTCCATCGAGGCTTTCTTTTCGATTTTTTCTATCTCTGCAGCTGTCGTCCGGATCATTTCGTATCCAATATCTTTAAAATCTTCTCTTAATGACATGCAATTCACTCTCCAATTGTTAATCCAATTAATTGTTTAATATGATGATTGAAATATTCCGCCGTAAGCGGGCTTTTTATGTCTGGTATTTCTACGATGATTGGTCGTTTTTGGATTTTAATCTGCTGAAAGTAATTTTTGTGACGAATTAGGTATTTTTCAGGCATAATAATAAAATCAATCTCCTTATTCTTCAGTAATTCATCAAATTCTTCCATGAATTTATCCGGATCATTTTCAGGTAATGAATACCCTTCAATTCCCAACAAACCGAACATTAAATTCGTATCTTCATCGGCGGCACATATAATATTCATTTTAAATTCACTTTAATCCTCATCAATACACTCGGCAGTACACATAAAATTTAACCCCATAATTTCCAAGGCGTCTTCGATTAATTGGGATTTGTTGAGCTTATACGCCAGATCGATTTGAGATAATGTCATGTTCTCATGCAATTTGAGGACGTTGAGAAGGTGGTCGATTTCAACCTCCATATCATGAATGTCCCTGGCTATTTCCTTTTCCTTGTTATCTCTCGCTTTATGATATTTTATTGACAATTTCTTCTCAAATTCACCCGTTTTATACATCGCATCGAGACGGGCTCTGAGAATTTTATATTTGAATTGTTCCTCTAACGTTCTTACTTGAATGAATAAATCTTCAGGATCATTGGTAAATTTTCGCTCCCGTAATTCTTCGGAATGTTTGTAGGTAATTTCTTGGGCGCGTAATTCGTCATCGGTAAATTGGCGCTTCTTAACATCCTTTGTGCTTTCTTTCTTCTTTTTTTTCTTTTTTTCTAGCTTGGGTTTAGGAGGAATATTGGTTTTTTCTGTAGGTTCCTTGGTTTTTGAAGATTCTACCGGTTCCTCCGAGAGTTTAGATTTTTGAGGTTCGCTTTTTTTCGATTTTTTCGCCTTTAGCACTTTTTTCGATTTTTTCGCATTCATGAGATCAATTCCTACTACTTTTGGGTATATTATGATAATTTATTGGGTGGTAGCCAGGGATATTTGAACCGCCTGGGCTATAATTTCTTGAATTTCAATTTGTTTGACTAAAATGATTTGAAAGATTAGTGAGATGGATTGATAGGGGATATCTTGGATAATTTTATCACGATGGCGATTTAAAACTTGGTCCATGAAAATTGCCGATAGACTTTTCCATAATTGTGGATTGGGATTGCGCAATTCATTAATAATAAATTTCAATTCCTTTTCTTCTGCTAAAATTTCGTCTAATCTATCGATTAAATCTTGTAAATCGTTGGCTTCTAATAATACTAGTATATCCTCTTTTTGAAAAAGAAATCCACTGTAAATTAAAAAGGGACGAATCGTTTCAACATTAATATTATTGTAGAAAGTCCGATAGAGTAGATTTAAATTGTAAAAATCAATTTGAGATTGGATGAATTGTTTGATAAAGCGTTTTTCACGTCGGGGAAAATACTTACTGTTCTCGATCAAATTATCAAAGAAGAATTTATCCAATTCTTGCTCTAAATAAAAAATTTCTCCCCTTTTCTCATACCTATCCAATCCCCGTTCAATCAACTTCTGATAGGGGGTGAATCTCACAGCCTTACTTATATCGGTTAACTTTCTTGCTTTCATTAACTTATCAATGAAGGGTTGGCGCTCCAATAACAATGAGGGTTTTCTATATATTAGGTTGTATTTCTTTTCCAAATCATCCCCTTCGATGATTCCATGGATTGCGCTTTTAATATTCCATATTTCATATCGGACCAGCATAGATTTCAGGAAAATACTGATAGGTTCCGGGGATGCCAGTAAGATATTTTCTTCAATATCAATGTAGGTTTTCCAGAGGCTCCGTTCAAAATCCTTAATTTCAAATTCAACGGGACTAAAACCTGGAAAAAACCGACGGGTGAAGGACGCCAAGGATTCTAAATCGCTAAAAGATCCAATTCGCTTAAAATCATCGTCAGTCATTAGGAGAGATTTCAAAACTGATAGTTTGATGTAAACATAACCGTAATCATCGATAGACTGTCTAATCTCTCATCACCTCGCTTTTCCTTAGTATTCTAATTAAAATTACTCCAGTAACATATAGATAACTAAAAAAATCTATTTGCTATTAAATTTCTAACAAATTAGGTTACAAAATAAAGACAGGTATCTTAGTCCAAAGCAAAATTGCTACGATTAACCCGTAAACCGCTAAGGCTTCAGCTAAGGCAACCACTAAGAATGCTTTGAAAAATCCTTCGGGGCGTTCGGCAAGCACAGAAATTGCTGCTGTTCCTGTAGTTTTGAGCGCATAACCGGCACCCAAAACCGATAATCCAACTGCTATGGCAGAAGATAAGGCTAACCATTTAGCGACATCATTTGTATTCGTGGAGTTAGTTACAACTTCTCCTTCGGCAAAAACCGAGATGACATTCGCAGAAAAGATTGCAGAGATTATCAAGACGATTTGAAAACTTAAAATAGCTATATAGAATTTTGTTTTAGCACGAATATTAAACACCTTCAAGTTATGATGTATTATTCGACTTAAATACATATTCCCGTTAAAACTTTCTTGTTTCTGCTTTTGCCCGCAAGAGATTCAAACCGTGTGTTCCACCCATTTAGCTCAAATTAGGCTACACTATTTTTACGTAACTTTAGCACTGCTGCCTTTTGTTAGAAAATCTTTGTCATACCAACAGAAAACAAAAAGGACAAAGATGTCAATATTTATTGGGATGAATTGTTCTTGATCTATATGCAAATTTAGCTGGATAGAGGGGAAACAAGTATGCAAAAAAAGGTGCCAATAAGAGCACAGATAAGTAAATTCGGACTAAAATTTTGTTTATTCTTTGGGATCTCACATCAAAGGGAAGAAATTGTGCCCGATTTAAAAATACCGCTCCAACAAGAACAATTTTTGGAAGCTTTGGATTCATTTCGTTGTAAAGCCACCTCTATCGAGAATCAAATCACATCCAAGACATCAATCACCGAAGATATTCTGTTGTTGAGAAAGTATTTCACTCTACTTAAACGTTTTGAGAAAAACCTCCGACGTAGAAGATGGCAAATTAGATTTCTGTCATGGCGCTTGAGATCCATTGCACCATCTAACTCTAACAAGAAAATCGAGAAGAATAACATACATTATTTCTATTAGGTGTTTCAAATATATTGAAAACGTGATCAATGGAATAAATCCCGCTATTTAGATAATAGAACCCATAACATTTAATGTAATTTTTTGTTAGAAAAATTTGAGGGCTCAATAGAGGGAAATAGATGACATCCGAATACGTATTACAGGTAGAGAAAGCGAATAAACATTTTGGCGAGTTCCATGCGGTTAAGGATATTTCCTTTGCTATCAAAAATGGCGAGATTGTTGGGTTTTTGGGACCGAATGGGGCGGGAAAGACAACCACAATTCGAATGATTATGGGAATTTACCCTATAGACGATATAGCTCGCATATCTGTATTCGATAACGTAATTTCGAGCAAATCTCACGAATATAAAAGAGAAATTGGCTTTGTTCCAGAAATCAGCAATGCCTTTAGCGATTTCACAGTCATCGAAAATATCATTTTTTACGGTGAAATTTTTGGTTTGAAGCGTAGTCTTATTCGAGATCGGGCGGAAATCTTATTATCACGTTATAATTTGATGGATAAAAAAGATTCCGTGGTTAAAACGCTTTCTAAGGGGCTAAAACAACGGTTAAATTTTATCTTGGCGTTAATTCATAACCCATCTTTATTGATCCTGGATGAACCTACATCAGGTCTGGACCCTTTGTCTATTCAACTCTTACGACAAAATATTTTGAAGCTCCGTGAGGACGGCAAAACCATTCTAATCACCACACATGACTTAGGGGAAGCTCAAAAACTCTGCGATCGGATTTTAATAATCAACTATGGTAGATTAATAGCCGATGAAACCCCTGCCCAATTACAAAAGCGTTTTGATCTCCCGACCCAAATTACATTTACTACAGATCCAAAGCTTTCGGAAGAAAATGAATCAAATTTCTTTAAAGAAATGGCGGTAACTCCAAATGATAAAGGATATTTGCTTCATTGCAATAATCCTCTTGAGGTAATGGCCAAATTAAATGAAATTCAAGAAAAATTCAAAATTTCGATCAACAATTTAAAGGTCGAAGAGAGGTCATTAGAAGATATTTTTTTTCACATCATCAATAATGATGAAAAATCACGGAAAGGAAAGTGAAATAAGCATGAATAAGAACAATTTGTTAACAATCTGGATTTTAGCGAAAAAGAATACAAAACTATACTTCAAAAAAGGACCTGTGATCATCTTTGGTTTTCTCTTCCCGTTATTTCTCATGCTTTCCTGGGTGATTGGGCGGAATATGGAGCCGGGCATGGTTTTCATTGGATTAAGTGCGATGACAATCTTTTTCACCGCCACCTCGATTAGTCCTGTTGTGTTACCGATCGAAACCCAAGAAAAATCACTCGAACGCCAACTTTCATCCCCTATACGCATATTTGACATAATCTTGGGGATCATTCTGGCTTCTACGATGTTTTCCACATTGATATCCCTTGGTGTGTTAATTATTGTCTATCTTGCACTTCAATTAAGCGCTTTAACTTTTCTGGAGTCCCTTATTTTCATAGTTAGTTTGTGTTTCATGGCCCTCATTGGATCTCTACTCGGGACGCTATTTTCCGCAATTCCAACCAACAAAACCTCAGATGTAATGGTTCTGATTAATTTAATCAAGTTTCCCATGACCTTCATCAGTGGAATTTTTGTGTCTTTACAGACTATGTCTGTGGGTGCTCAATTATTTGCTTACATTTCTCCCTTGACTCCTTTTGTTGATATTCTGCACAATTTATTTGGCCTGAATTCAACCTTGGGTATTGGAATTAATATTTTAGTCCTTCTGGGCTGGATAATCCTTTTAGCCGGTTTAAATCAGATGTTTCATCAAAGAACTATGACTAAACGGTTTTCAGGACAAAATAAGAAGAAGAAAAACAAGAAACCCCGTAAATAAAACAACTTTTTTTGTAGTGATATTTAAGTATCTATATTGACTATATATTGAATATGGCATCCCAGCAAATATCTATTAAGCAAAGTGTTTACAATCGTTTGAAGCAAATTAAGCAACACACCGAGAGTTTTTCTGATGTCATCGATCGTTTATTGGACAGCACATCAAACACACAAAATATTCTTTCATTATATGGAGTGAGTAAATCTAATGAATCTACAGAAGATAGTTTAATTTTAGATTCATATGCCAATTCCCAAAAAGAAATTCGAAAATTATTTCGATCTCGTTTCG
>JABCSI010000263.1 GCA_018238965.1 Promethearchaeota archaeon | reverse complement strand
TTTTTCCTTCAAATCTTGACTGAGATAGCATGCTTACGGTAAAAATATAAAAACAATGATATTTAAAACTAACGGAGATTTAAAAATTGATCCCCAACCTTAAAGTTTTTATTCTTTGATAAAATATTCACAATCAATTATTTTCGACGCCTATTAACGATTCTTTTAATTAAATCTCCCGGTTTCTTACCTGTTTTTTTCATAATTCCAATTGCTCCAAAAGTAACAGTCGCACCGGCCCCAATAGCAGACCATACCCACGGTTTTGAATACCATGGTTCTGTTTCAACCCATGTATCATCCGTTGTATCATCTCCTGCATCGGTTGGAGGGATTTTAACAATGATAATAATCGCAGTAGAATAATCAGATTCACCATTTGCATTTAGCGCAGTTACAGTAATAGAAAAAGTTCCATTTACATGTAACCAGATTTGCTGTGAAGTGCTGGAAGTCGTTTCGTTTAAAGATCCATTAACATATATACGATAGGAGGTTGCATCAAAAACCGTATTCCAAGATACAATAATATTGTTATACGGAATTAATTGATTGCCCGTTATCCAAGTAGGAACATCTGGAAGATAAAAAACCGGCAGAATTTCAGCAATAATGGTAATGGCTATAGAATATTCAGATTCTCCGCTTGCATTCAAAGCAGTTATCGTAATGAAGTAAGTGCCATTTACATGTAACCAGATTTGCTGTGAAGTGCTGGAAGTGGTTTCGTTTAAAACTCCATTCACATATAGACGATAGGAAGTTGCGCCAGCAACCGAATTCCATGAAACTGTAATATTGTTATGCAAAATTGTTTGATTGTTCGTTATCCACGTAGGAGCATCTGGAACCGGTGGAATTTCTACAGTAATAAAAAGTGAGGATGAAGGTTGAGATTCACAATACCAACTTATTGCACAAACTGTGATTTCATAGGTTCCATCATTTAGGAGCTGTATATCATAGGCTGTTTCTTCTGTGGTTATATTTAGAATTTCATCGACATATATGCGATAATACTCTACGCCTGGAATTTTATTCCATTGGATGGTAATATTCTTTACGGTAATTGTTTGATCCAAAGTTAATATTGTTGGTGCTTCAGGGATAGGAGAAAATACTAAAGGAAAATTATCCCATGTACCAGAACTTCCTCCAATTTCATATAGAGTATCCCATATTAGACCCATCGCATTTGCTGAAGGATATTGACTCTGGAAATCACCCCAATAATTCCCGTGGGTTCCGTTGTCCCAATTATTATCTACTCCATTATCATAAGCGGGAATGATATTTTCGATTAGAATATTGCCCCAAATATCATTATTTGATCCACCAATTGCTAAACCGTAGACGGTGCTATAAGAAATAGTGTTTCCAATGAAATTATTGTCTGATCCCATAATTGCAATAGCGGAAGCATCAAAATGTGAAAAAGTATTATCAATGAAATTGCTATTTGATCCATCTATAATGTACATCCCACATTCAATGCTGTACGAAATTGCATTTCTGTAGAAATTATTATATGTCCCATCAAAAATATCAACTCCGGTTTTACCATATTCGATTTTATTATTCATAAATGTATTATTGTGTGAAGATAATATGAAAATTCCATATTCACTAGCATTATTCACTATATTGTCAAAAAATGTGTTGTTATATGAATATTCGATATGCATTCCCACAGAACAATTTGATAATCCTAAATTTGAAACCACTGAATTATTACAATTGATAAAAATTAATTGTCCAACAGCTAGGTCTGATTCATTAAGACGCACATCATTTCGGTTTTCATAATAATAGATTGGCTTATTATTGACAAGATTTGTTTTGTCAACATTGTTTTGGATTGAATCTTCAAATCTAATTCCGGAATCAATCATAATATTCCCTGAAAGCGTGTTGTTGCTCGAAGAAAACAATTTTATCCCATATTTGCAATTATAGCTTACGTCATTCCCAGAAAGTAGATGGTTGCTTGAAGAAGACAGAGAGATCCCATGAATTGAATTATAACTTGCATTATTCTCAGAAACCGTGTTGTTGCTCGAAGAACCCAGAAATATTCCAAGATTTGAATTGTAACTTGCATTATTCCAAGAAACCGTGTTGTTGCTCGAAGAATCCAACCAGAATCCACATGAATTATTATTTGCTTTATTCCAAGAAACCGTGTTGTTGCTCGAAGAACTCAGAAATATTCCATGAATTGAATTATAACTTGCATTATTCTCAAAAACCGTGTTGTTGCTCGAAGAATCCAACAAAATCCCATATTGGTTATAAGTTACATCATTTCCAGAAAGTGTGTTGTTATCACTCCAAAACTGCAGATAGATTCCATATTGGCCATTATTACTTGCATCATTTCCAGAAATCGTGTTGTTATCGCACCAAGAATCCAGATAGATTCCATATTGGTCATTATTACTTGCATCATTTCCAGAAAGTGTGTTATAGTTGCTTGAATATTTCAGATGGATCCCATATCCGTTATTACTTACACGATTCTCAGAAAGGGTGTTGTTGCTGGAACCAGCCAAGTAGATCCCAGAACCAGTCAATCTTGCGTCATTTCCAGAAAGAGTGTTGTTACTAGATTGCCCCAGAATGATTCCATATTCGATGTTATTAAGCACATCATTCCCAGTAAGGGTGTTGTTGCTGGAACCAGCCAAGCAGATTCCATCATCATTATTATTTGCTATATTCTCGAAAAGCGTGTTGTTATTTGATGATTTCAACCAGATCCCACATGGACCGTCAAAATTTGCATCATTCCCGGAAAGTGTGTTATTGCTCGAAGAATCAAGATAGATTCCACATTCGAGATTCTCACTTGCATCATTCCCGGAAAGGCTATTATTGCTCGAGGAATTAAGATAGATTCCATAATTTGCATGGTTATTTGAGATGCAATCTATGATTTTTATATTATGACAATTTTCTAGCCGAATTCCTGCATCTTCAGTTGAACCTCCTGAATTGGATGAATCACAATATTTTATTTCAGCATAAACATAGGAATCTCGAATATATATTCCTGATCCTATTCCTCCTGCATCTATTTCAAAATTTGCAATGATATAAGGGTCAACAAAGGTACCGCTTCCGGTTTTATTTGGAAATATGTTCCAATCATTATCCCCATCATCCCCGTCAATAAAAATTGGGTCGATAATTATGCTGGCCCGAGGATTCATACTGTCGAATATTTCAAAATCATAAGTCAAATGTTGATTTCTAAAATATTTTGTTATGGAACTGCATATTAGGATCAATATCCCGATTTTCATTAAACACAAGAGTGTTCGTTTAAATGATGGGCTTTTCATCTGTGTCTTCTCTCTCCATATTGGTTTTGTTTCGCAAATTTTGTTAATTAGATTAAATTTGGTAGGTTATAGGGATGGGGTTTATTCTCATTGTCTTCAATCTTTGATTTCTCTTTCTATAAATTTTGGAATCGGAATTTGTAAAATCACCTAAAATTGGTTCATTCTTAATTAAAGAATTTAAAATAAATAGGAGAAAATAAAAAATAACTAAGAATTTCGATTCAAATAGAAGGACAAGTATTCTACGGGAATTCCTTTGGCAAGCACCCACAATATCACATCCCTGTTGGTACAATCACATTGGATAAACATCAAAATAAATATTTGTAAATAGATTAACAAATCAGTCCCCTTTTTTCTACAATAATTGTCGGGTGAATTATTAGCCAGAAACACTTAAAAAAGATACAAATACTAAGGTACTTGACTATGACATAGGCAATTTTTTTGTCAAATGCTCCGAAAAGGCAAATTTTAGATTAAATTGTGAAAAAAGGACCGAAAGTCTCAGTCAGTAGTTATTTTGCCATAGAAACGGCACCACAGTGTTTCCGCATTTTTAATATAAACTATTTTTTCAACCAAAAATGTAATATGGGTAAGTTGCTGATTATTATTATAACAAATAATTGGAATTATCTTTGGAAAATTCGTTGGCGAAATTGCCACAAAAACCTTACTCAAATATAGTCCATCAAAAGGAGATAAAACCCATGACCAAAAAGGAAATCGATGAACTCGATATTCAAATTTTACAGTATCTGCAGGAAGACGCACGACGCAGTTTGAAAAAGTTGGCCGACCGCCTGAAGAAAAAAACCAGCACCATTTACCATCGACTGCAACGCCTGAAAAGTAATAACTTTATCTTAGGTTATTCTATCGTTATCAACCCAGAATTGCTTGATATCACTCGAATCGGGATGCATAAAATCGTAATGAAGCCGTTGAACATTAGTTCGCTCGATAATATGTTTTTGGAGTCGTTCGCCAATTTTATTCAGACTGAGTTCCCCGAGGTCTTGTTTATTGCACTTTCGGAAGATTCAAAAGTAATTTATCTCATCAGCATCCACTCCACCGAGGAGACCCTCGAAGAATTCCTGAAGACACTCAGGGCAAATCCCTATATCCAAGACGTTGATT
This sequence comes from Promethearchaeota archaeon, assembly GCA_018238965.1. Lineage (GTDB taxonomy): Archaea > Asgardarchaeota > Lokiarchaeia > Sigyniarchaeales > Promethearchaeaceae > Harpocratesius. The sequence continues at coordinate 1,599 of JABCSI010000263.1, read as the reverse complement.
CGGAATATATCAGCAAGATCATAAAAGGGGAGAAACTCTTTTCCTTCAACGAAGACTGGATAAAAAAGAGTAAAAAACGCAAAGGACGGAAAAAAGAAGACGAACATGAGACGGATGAAGAGGAAAGCGCCCGAACTTTCGAGATCGATCTCGACGACGAGGAGGAAGAAGTGGATATCATCGATTTTTAATTTCAACACCGGCAGGTGCAGTGAAGTTTTTTCGCAATTTTTTCCAACTAAGCAAGCAATTTTTTCCGAGTTTCTCACCAAGCACCAAAAGGTGCCCTCTTGTTAACGACTCAATTCGACATTATTAATGGCTTATTAGCTATCATTTATATAGGATTCAAACAGATATATGATTGTTCATAAGAAAACATGACTATTAATTGGAGCGATCCGAGGAATTGGAATGAATTCCCTTGAACTTCAGTGGAAACGCCATGCGTAACGGATAGGAGCGGAATTTTCCTTGTGGAAATTCAGCGCGATGACTATTGGTCTCACGCATTACATGCAAGAGCTTAACAATTTGATCCCCACAAAGGAAAGGAGAGTTAGCAAGAGCATCTTGGCGATAGTTGGACAAACTCACCGATAATCGGGTAACCGGAAATCGGGAATCTTCGGGAAAGTACCTGTACGGACCAGGGGATGTAGGTGTGTGTAGCATGATTACCTTCGGGTGATCTCGAATTCCTTCGGGGAAACGGAATGTGATTCAAAAGATTGCAGCCGCACACACTGAGAGCGAGACCCAACCTGTTCGTGCCTTGCCGAGTACCAGTAATCTGGATGGAAGTTATGTGTGCAAGCATATAATGAACATGCAGGGGGAAACTCCGATCTTCGGAAAGGGGGGACCAAACAGTTCTTTCGGGGACTATGACAAACGACTTCGGTCGGTTGCCCGCTTCGGTGGAGGTTAAACATATGGTAAATACCAATCATCTACGAGCCGCAAGGTGAAGAGAAGAGGGGTATTTTCACTGCGACCTCTCTTTTCTTTTCTAATCATGCAATCTTTATTCTTTAGTTAGTTTGTTTTAGTTTTCAATTATTTTCATTTCGTTTCTCGAGAAACTTGATTGTTTAATTAAATGTGTATTAAGAAAAGAATAAAGGGATGAAAAAAGGAATTATCCGATAGCTTACGTCATGCTATCGAACGTCTTTGCGGAAAAAAATAATTTAGATTAGAAGATTATTTCAAATCATAATTTTGGTCATGGCGCATTTTAATTAAGTCTTTTTGCACCTTTTCCCATTTTTTACCGTGGAGTGGAAATTTAATCAAGAGCAAAATAACACACAGGATCCCTGCGATATTAGCCCAGGTCATCAAAATTTTAAGACCAGTTTGTAAGTTTCCAATGTCAGACCCTCCTGCGACCCCAAGCACATAATCATTCCATCCGTAGCCGGAGAGAACTGCCATGATAACCAAGACCACGAGAATTGTGGAATAACGATTCACAAGTGTATTCACTCCGTAATACGTTCCTTGGCGGCGGATTCCGGTGTTCACTTCATCTTCGTCGATGACACGACCGATCAAAATATCAACATAATACATCGCACCCGAGAGACCGATTCC
>JABCSI010000262.1 GCA_018238965.1 Promethearchaeota archaeon | reverse complement strand
TCTGCGGAGAAATGGTGGGGGTAGCATACTTGATTTCATGCATAGCAAGAGGATTGATGGCACATTGAAGAGTTTTGAGCTTAAATATTCCATCAAAACACCCTTGATTACACCCCACACAATGTCGAATTTCGTGAAGTACATTGTTCCTAATTTTGAGGGGTAAATCGGGATCCGCAATTAGGGGGCGCCCGAAACATACTGCATCTGCATAGGAATCCCTTAGTAAATTCTCTCCTAATTCGGGTTTGTTAATTCGGTTACTCACAAAAACAGGAATCGAGACTTGACTTTTAATTTCCTTCGCTAAATAGGAAAAAGCGCCAGGAGGAGTATCCATGGGTAATTGGGGAACACGTGTTTCATGCCATCCCCCTGTAACATTGAGATACTGAATTCCGGCCTTTTCATAGGCTTGGGCAATCAACTTCTTTTCCTTGTAAGTGTTGCTTCCCGGAACAAAATCATCCCCCGAAAATCGAGCGCCAATAATTACTTGGAAACCGCCCTCATTTCTCATGATTTTCATCTTCTCAATCAGTTCTAGGGGAAAAGTCAATCTATCTTCAAGATTCGGACCGCCATAGCGATCCGTTCGATCATTTTTTAACGGGCTTAGAAATTGGTCGAGCAAATATCCCGCGCTACTAACTATTTCAACAGCGTCAAATCCAGCTTGTGCCGCCCGCTTACCCGCTGCCACAATTATATCACCCACTTGACCAACTTCGTCTGTAGAAAGCGCACGTGGTGTTTCATGGGTAAATTTGGAATACATGGCAGAAGAAGACACCGCCTGTTCACCGATAATATGAGAAAATGAATAAGCGCCTGCGTGATAAAGCTGAGCACAGATTTTAGCCCCTTCTGCATGAACTGCGTCAACCAAGGATTTCAAACCGGGAATATATTTGTCATCATCAATATAAAGCATCATTGGTACCCCAGCACCGCGTGGAGAGACACCAATTCCACCAACAATTATTAATCCTACCCCTCCTTGGGCCCGACGCCGATAAAATTCAATTACTTGGTCGGTTACGTAACCATCGTTAGCTCCGCCAAGATGCATTGCGGGCATTATCATGCGATTACGAATTTCCAATCCAACAATTGAAAAGTGTTCCAGTAATTTAACAAATTTCATTAGAAGAGCCAATGCGGGAAAATTATTAAATTTGTGTTCCCATGATTTGAGAAATATGTGAAAAAAAGCTGATTGGGGAACTTAATCGAAGGAAAATTAGAAGAATACATTCGTAAAATCAAAGACTTTTTTGAAAACCTCTTCCAAATGTTGGATTAATCGGGCACCCCGGATGTAATCTTGAAATGTATGGTCATTTTGGAAGACATCATTGCCGGGTGATAGAGATTCCCATTTTTTTTCTAAGATGCGCCCATCTTTTCGAAATTTTTGGATGAGTTTCATGATCTCTTCGTTCATCCCGAATGTGGGGGTTTTTTCTGCCACCGACACCTTCAAGAAATCGGCCAAAATACCATAATCCTCCTGAATAATGATAAAAAACTCCCCAAGGTAATCCATCAATCCAATATTATGGATGAAATCATGTAAATCAGCAAGAATTTTTCCAATATGTTTCAAGGAGTCGCCCACATCCTCGATAATTTTTGCCAAAAGGCGTAAATCAATAAGTTTTTTATGGGAATAGTTGAGGGGTTTGGTAATTTGGGGGTTGTCAAAAATCGTTCGAATTTGGCGTACGATGAAAAAATAATATCGATCGATTTTTTGATCTTGGTCATCGAGATCTTTCAATTTCTCGTAATCATCATTTTTCAAAGCATTTTGGATATCGTCAAGCATCCACAGCAATATACTGAAACTTTCCCGCAAATAACGGGGTATTTCCTCTTGGAAAATATTTTCTGGATTTTCCGAAAAAACATTTTTGATAAGTAGTTCCCGGCTGGATATTCGGTTTAAATTCCAATTAAAGAGCAAACTCGATTGCGTGCGTTCAATTTGAGAAACTAATTCAGCTGGTATCGGATTTTTGCTAACTATTTTTAAGCCAATAGATCCATTCATATAATAGCTTATCAAAATCAGTTGGATTCCCTTGTCCTTAATAAACTCGGGGTTTTTCTTGAGTACATCATCCAATTCAAACAAATCGATATGATTATTGGCGGGTTTTTTATGAGTAACCGGATATAATGCCAAGGACCCATCAGCTTGCTCCACCATATTTACAAGGGCAAGATTTTTATCATCTTTGCCATTGGGTTCGAGTTTATTCTTAGCAACCCAGTGTTTGGGCAATGTAATTGCGAAACTGTATTTCGCGAAACGCTGAATTTTTCGTTGGTGGAACTCCATGATCTCATTTCATCTCCAAAACACAAAAATAAACATCCGTATATACTAGAATATAAGGGGGAGGAAATAAAAATAATTTGTTTTTGGAGTAAATTTTTTGAAATAGATCTTACCGCACATTTCGCTTTCAGTTAATTTCGCCAAAAATGTCGGATCCAGGGGTTCATTTGTGGATCTTCGATCCAAAATGTGAGAATTTTAAGCCCGCTATTGTTGTTTGCAGCCGATAACTGACTAGTCTGTATCAAACCAGTCTTCTGTATTTGATCGATGTGAAAATTAAAATCTGTGCTATAGGATGGTGATTTTTCATTTTGTGATTTTTCATTTGGCGAAACCTCCGAAAATTGATATTGGGACAATGTCCGTGCCTTATTTTCGGCATATCCTTTAGATTCCAATTTATATTTGAATTTCAACCCGTTCACATTATATTTATGGACAAATTCAAGAATATTGGCATTTTTCGAGATTGGATCAATTTCACAAATTATTATTCCAGCATACAGGGGAGAACCACCATTAATCAATTGAAATTCAACAGCATTCAAGCGAAATTGCACATTATCATTATTCAAAACTATGATGGCATTATATTCGCCATTGAAATAGGTCATTGGAGTGTTTTCGTGTGTGGAATGAATAATGGAAGTAAACCACGAAAGAGTCTGAGAGGGGAGTATCAAGGCTTCCACGGTTTTCTTTTGATTTCCCAATAAATCTTGATGGAGATCATCGAAGGTGGAGATAACTTCGTAATAATTGTTTTTTTGTAACTCCAAATGTTGTTGACTCTTCGATATAACAGTTTCTAAAAGGGAGCAAATTTCGTTGGGATCAGAAAGTCGGTATTTTAATGGATTGGTTCCTGCAAGTTTAAGCCACCCTTTTTTTAAAAGATTTTTTAGATGTTGATAAATTCGAGGTCCCTTTAACCGATTAGCAGAAGGTAATTCACTTGAAACTTTACTCGCTTGAATTAAATCATGCTGTGAAAAACATAGGAGAATTTCGACTTCTACAGGGGATAATCCATATGAATACAATTTGTTTTTTAAAATAGTCAAATTCTTGGTCACTGGTTATTCATCTCATTCTTAGTTCTATGTTTTTCATTCTAATCTTGACACCACTCTCTTGTGGAGAAAGAGAGTTTTTCGATCTTTGAATCAACGATTTGACGTGATTTAAAATTCACAGATTTGATAATATTGGGAATTTGCTTTAGTAAATGAACTTGCGCTTTTTTGGCATTTTCTAAGAATTCCGATTCATTATTGCCGAAAGCCATGAAAACGGGAAATACGATAAGTTGATCGGGTAAGAATTCCGGCGTATTCCACTGAAGCCCCACACCGAGATCTCCCGGAGAATCGGGGATAGAATCACGTAGATTTAATCGTTTTGGTGATATTAAGAGAAGTTCTGGTGAATTTCCCTCAAAATGATCAGGTTTGTTATCGAGTGTGGATCCGATTCCCACCACAACAGATTGTTTATCCCCTCCTGCCGCACGTTCTGCATCAAATTGGTAAATTACCCCAAGTGGGGGATTATATTTCACAAGGTCGGTGTTATATCCTTCTTGGCCGTAAACGTCAAAATCATAAAATTGATAAAATTGAAAATTTTTAAGAGGAACCGGGGTAGCATTGCGAAAAGAATAAAACATGAGAATATAAGGGCGATCTTTACTACTGGGATAATGATACATATCCACATATTCAAAAATTTTGGGAGGAATTTGTGATGTGGGGCCCTTGGATATGTTTAATTTTTCGATTAAGGGATGATTTTGGGGAGAGAAAAGATATGTAAAACGTGAAATTGTGGAAGAGATGCTAGGTTTTGCATTGATCATTGAAAAAATTGGCGTTTTAGCGGTACTTCCCATAGTATTGGGATTTTCTAAACTGCGAATGAAAATTGGTACGGATTGATAATCGAATGCCAGAGATGGTCCATTGAGATATCTCTGAGGTATATCCAAAACAATATTTCCCCGATATTCCACATTTTTGAGTGTATAACCAAAAGAATAACCTTTCTCTTTGCAATTAACACATATGGTTTCATAATCGATTGTAATCAAGAGAAAGCCCCAATTCTGGAAATTACTAATCCTTAAACTCGCTCGAGAAATTTATGGACAGCATATTGAAAAACATCATGAATGTTATTTCCAGTGCGGGCGGAGGTCAGGATGAACGGACAATTTAAACTCTCTGCCTTCTTTGAAATTTCCTCAAGGGTAACTTTTTTATCAGGTAAATCCATCTTTGTAGCAATTAAAGCAATTGGAACGGAAACATCGACTGAACTGGAAATATCTTTCAACCAGCGATCTATGCTTTCAAAGGTTTTTCTCCGGGTGATATCAAAGGCTATACAAGCGAAATTTGCCCCTTGGTAAAACCGTTTCCGATAGGGTGCCATATTTTGAATTTGGCCACCAATGTCCCAGATCCCAAGATTTACGAGACATTTTTCGGAAACTTGAAGAGATTTTCGAGTTATATCAACACCGATGGTACTTACGTAGCTTTCTGCAAATTTTTCATCGACATATCTCCGAATTAAGGAGGTTTTTCCCACCATCGGATCACCCAGAATGATAAATTTAGACGAATATTCCCCAATAGGCACTCGTCCCAATGGATGTTCCGCAAGAATTTTGATTATTGGAGGTATTGAGCTGTCGATTGGTTCGCCCTCAAGAATTAGTTTTACCTTATTACCTATGTGATCACCATACACTTTCAAATGATTATCAGAAAGACCAGTATCGGCTAAAATTGTAAAAATGGCATTTTCTCCAGCCGATGTGAACATCATCTTGTGAGCGTCAACTGTCATTATGTTGAGAAAATTCTGGGTGGCACCTAGATCTTTTCTAACTCGTGCGATAAATGAATCGAATACAGCCGTGACTACACCTATTGTAGCATCGTCAGCATCAGTATCTTGAAACTTACTATATATTATTAGCCCGTCTTTATCCACCACGGCCGATGCTGTTATTAAGGGGATTTCTTGCATCATTTCACTAATGAGTGAATCTATTAATTCAGTTGTTGTCGACATATTCATATTCGTTTTCACGCTAATTAAGGAATTATTTGGACGATTGAAAAAAAAATTTGTTATTTTTTATGGAATTAATTTAGTTTTATATTGGAAAAAATATCCTAGGCCGGCATTTGTCTCACTCATAAGAATAGTATTTTCGGATTCTTCGCCTTTGGCCCGATAATAACAGCCTGAGAATCAGTAAATATCCGAGCTCAAATAACTTAAGGACATATCTGAGATATATGGCGCTTGCACGATGGATTGGTCGTTCGGGAAACTTCTTGTCTACAATTCTGGGCAATATATTTACTATTTCCTTTGGTTGATTTAACTCATCAAAAATGCCCTTTCTATTAAATCCTCGCTGGTATTTATTTTTACGTATGGGTGACCTAAAATCCCGGTAATTCCAAATGAACCACCCGCCCATGTAAGGTTTGGAGTTGACAAGTTGAATAGTATAAGCTAGGATCCGAGATTGCAAAGATTCCGAATATTTTTTCTTACTTCCTCTACCCTTTTTACTTGTCTTACTCGTTTTACTCGTCTTACTTATTTCACTTATCTTACTTATCTCACTTATCTCACTTGTCTTACTCGTCTTACTTATTTCACTTATCTCACTTATCTTACTTATCTTACTTATCTCACTTGTCTTAATCGTATTACTTGTTTT
>JABCSI010000261.1 GCA_018238965.1 Promethearchaeota archaeon | reverse complement strand
ATAAGGGAGCATACCTATAAATTTTACAAGAAAATGGTTGAAAAATACGGGGACAAGATTTGCCTAATGGGACAGGGTTCGGCATATGGTATTTTTGAAACATTAATGTGGACTTTGGGATTAGGACAGCTTGCGCGATGGGTAAGAAAAGAAAAAGATTTGATTAAACGATACATTGAAATGGCGGAAGAACTATGCATCGAATCTGCCATGGCAATGATGGATGCCGGGGTAAAAGTTATCATGCAACCCGATGATATGGCCTTTAAAACAGGTCCGATGATGAATCCCAAACAAATCGATGAATTATTTGGGCCCTCCTATACAAGAATGGGGAAGCGTATCCATGAGAGGGAGGGTAAATATCTCCATCATAAGTGCGGGGATAACACTGATCTTTTTGAATACATTGTTAAATGGGGGGTAGACGGAGTTCACGCCCTCGAAAATACATCACATATGGATATCGGGCAAGTAAAGAAGCAGTGGGGGGATAAATTAACTTTGATCGGGGGCGTTGGAATTGACTATCTTCTAACAGAGGAGTCCCAAGATGAAGAAGTGGATCAATTTGTGAAGGAATTTATCCAACAAATGGGTCCGGGTGGGCGTTTTATCATTGGCCCAACCCATAGTGAGACCTCAATTCCGGGAAGAAAATTGACGGTCATGCTTGAGGCGGTTAAGAAATACGGTGATTATCCAATAAAGGGTAATTAGCTTACTTTATTTCTGTATCAATTCATGGATAAATGTCAATTTCCAGGATTGAAATGTTTTTTCTTCTAAGATACTTTCATCCCCAAGATTAAGAATATTTTTCGGGATTTGGTTTAGAATGGGTTTTATTTTGTTAAAAACAGTGTTATCCAGTAAATATTGGAGATTTATACGTTGCAAAACCGTTTTAGTAAATGGTCGTTTGGATGATAAGAAGACCAAACTTTTTAGAAAATCAATGACAATTTCTTGATTGAGAAGCGCCCAAATGTAAATGGCTGAAATTGGTTCCTTGAATCCGAGGAAGTAGCATGTATCATCTCCGATTATTGGGATTTCTTGTTTTGGAAAGAGTAGGCAAAAGCTAGGGTTGGAATAAAAACCCGAAATTCCAATTTTATACGGCAAAAAAGTATAAGGACCTATACCGAACATAGCATATGGAGAATGGTTCCGATAGATCTTGGATTTTCGTGCATCGAATTTATCTCGATGTTTCTCAAGGTACACCCATAGAAGGGGGGCTTCTTCGCTTAATTTCTGTGTATCGTCACCAAGGAATTTTTGTGTGATTATAACTTTAAATCGTGGAGATCGTGGGAACATATCTTGTATATCAGAGGATTTCACCAAAGGATAGATAAATTTCTTTTCGATATTGACACTCTCTCTGTATCCATTCCACAATTTCCCTTCGGCATCGGTGGTCAAATTGCATACTTTAACCAAATCATGTTTAATCCCTTGTCGAAATTGAAGAGGAAATTCTCCTTCCAACTTTAGAGTGCGCTGATAATGGTCGATATTGCTTACAAAATGCCCATTCGTCCATCCGAAAGAAAATTGTGACACGTTTCTATCTTTGGATTCAATATCTTGCTTCTGATTCAGATTCTGGACATTTCGGAATAAATGATAATGGCACACTTTTTCCGGAGGGGAAGCAATATCGGTTAGAATTAATCCTGCAGTAGCTGCGATATTGAACCAATTTTGGCCCGCAATTTCATAAAAATTCATATTACGCATCAAAATGGAATCATTCATGGTGTCCCGGATTAAATTTCTGACTACGGTGAGTTTACATAGCATCGCGAGGGCAATCTTTTGCGATGAGGATATTGGTGAAAATTCTTCAATTAGGTGTGTGATGATAGATTCCGCAATATCAAAATTGGAATTGCCCGTAAGTGAATCTAACCCCTTTCTCTGCTTTTTATTCGATTTTTTGGGGGTATTTGATGAAGAAAGAACGGATAATTCGGAGTTTGTCACCCAAGGTGGATTGCCCAGCACCAGAATTTCTTGAGGATGGTCGCCTAAATTAGGAAAATATTGGTGGAGATTATCGGAAAAACTATGAGTAAAGACATCCGTATTTAGGATAACGATCATTGGTGGAGTGGGGAGTTCCCAGACTGCATGTAAACATCGAATTTTGGCTATCGGAATATATTGTGCTTGTAATTCTACCGCGTAGATCATTTGTAGCTCCGGAAAATGTTGGATCGATGCTGATAAAAAATTTCCAACACCGCATGTTGGTTCTACGATAATTTTTGGGCTCAGCTTTCGCTTTACATGCAGAAATTCACATATTTGGCTAGATAATTTGTGGGGTGTTTGGAAATCGCCGAATTCTCGCCGTGCATGATCATTCTGTTGAGACCCATCGGGAGAGGAAATAATTCCTTCAAGAATATTTAAGTAATCAGGTAAGTCGTTTCGACTATCAAAAAATTCATGGATTCCCCACCGAGATTTAACATAATGATTCGCTTCATCTGGATTTAGGGTTTGGGATTGCAGTGAACGAAACATTTCTTGCATTTTACGTAGACGATGGGGATCCCATTCCATGATTTATTGCTGTTATTATTGGTATTATTTCTTTACTTTTTCTTTTGTTCACTTGAATTTCGGGAGGATTGGCGATACAAGAAAAGCTGTGTTTTATAATTACGGTACATTTAAGTAACTCGATCTTATATGTTCGGAACCACTCCCACGAAAAAGAAGGCCAGAGAAGTTTTCCCCTTGGTGTATTATTTTCGCGAATCTCAAATGCTAGATTGCAACATGTTCATTCTAAAAGACCCTGAAACGGATAAATTTTGTTTGATAGATACGGGAAATGGGCAATCCTTGGCAGGATTCAAATCTGGTTTGGAAACCTTGGGATTAGACTTATCTAATTTACAGAAAATCCTTATTACTCACGAGCATCTTGACCATATTTTGGGATTATATACAATCCTTGAAGAATTGGGGGATTCTAAACCAGAAATTTATGTTTCAAAAGTAACTCAGCAGATTTTAGCCTTAGGTGATGAAGCGCAAATCTGCCCCCGATCTTTGGGGATTTCTGCCGGCCATTTTGGAGTTTCAATTGTTCCCATTCAGAATACTCATGCTCTAGCCGAAGGAGACACATTTTCCTTTGGAACTTTTTCCTTTCAAGTAATAGAAACTCCAGGACATAGCCCGGGTTCAATTACATTATACGAACCAAACCACAAATTACTGTTTCCCGGCGACGTAGTATTTCCCCAAGGTAGTTTCGGGCGTTATGATTTTCCAGGCGGAAGCCTTTCGATTTTGACAAAATCGATACAGCGCATTACTGAATTGGATGTCGACGTGTTGTGTGCGGGGCATATGTCTCCCGTTACTCGCAATGCTTCTCAACAGATTCAAATATCCTATAAAAATATTAGTTCAATGCGGTGGTAAATCATCAATTAGGTTGAATGTATAAAATTGTTCGGAAATATTGGTTTGGAAATCTATTTTACGAGTAGAAATCTTTTTTTTGGTAAAGATTGAATTGTACCTATATCATCCTTAAGGATTACGGCATTCATCTTCATATCTATCACACATCCATAATATCAAATATATCGAGTAACATTATTCATATAACTAATCACAATATTGGAGAAAAAATTTTGGCAATTCTAGAAATAGCGATTTCGTTCCAGTCGGAAACATTGTTGGAGAAGCAATTTTATTCAACTGACAATGTATTAGATAAACAAATTCGGAATGCATTATTACAGACCATTTCAGGGGTGGTGAATGAAGCCTTCGGAGAGGAAATTCAAAGTTTCTCATTAGGTAAATATACTATCACTATAATAACCCATGATTTGAACGAGCACAGTGGTAATTCTCCCGATCATCCGGATTACATTGCGGATTCTTTAATGATGTACTGCATCGTCGACCAGAACTCAGACGATAAAACAGTGCTCAAAACAATGAGAGAGGCTCTGGGGCATTTCACGAATCGATTCAGCACCTTTGATATTACGCAAAAAAAAATCAGGAAATTCAAGAAATTCGATAAGCGCCTTGATGTCATTTTCGGTGATCTCATTTTAAAAAGCGAAGATCGGTTCAAATCCTTGTTTTGATGCTTTTCTTAAATTTTAATCTGAATTCATGTTGAAAGAGATTTTCACTGGCTATGTTGAACAGATTTCTATTCCTTTTTTTTTGAAATCTTTCCAATACAATCTATATTTAAATATTCCCTCCTTCTCTATATTCGTTGAATAATAGTTTCGTCTTGAGGAAATCCACCATGGTTACAAACACTGAAGATTTTGCCGATTCTCCAGAATCAATTAAATTTCAAGTTAAGATTATTCTGTTGGGTGATGGTGGGGCAGGTAAGACATGCTTAGCAAATAGATTTTGCTATTCCGAATTTGTGGATACGAAATTAACAATCGGCTTGAGTTTCAACAGTTATTCGATTTTTGCGGAAGAAAACAATGAAAAATTTCGCATTGGGCTTTCGATATGGGATTTTGGTGGACAGGAACGCTTTCGACCGCTTCTCCCTCAATTTATAAATGGGGCAAATGCTGCTTTGTGGATTTATGATATGAATGCCTTTCATTCTCTTCTTAGTTTAGAGCAGAATTGGTTACCGTTATTGCAGGAGAATGCCCCCGATATTCCAACTTTACTGGTTGGCACAAAGTCCGATATCGTTGGTGAAGATCAGCGTTTTGATCCTGAAACGATTCAAGATTTTGTGGAAAAATTAGGTGCTTCCAAAGCTTATGAAACGTCCTCAAAGACTGGCATCAATACTACACTAATATTTAAGCGATTAGTTGGGGAATTGTTAAAATTTCCTCCGTATAAAGATCGGGATATAAAACTGTTATAAAAAAGGAATTGGACTCTGTTTTAATTTTTTTTTACTTGATTCAGCCCATGATTCAGCCTTAACTAACTTTTTGTATGATTCTTTGCACCAATTTGCCAAAAATTTTCAAATATTTGTTGCATATACATGATATATTTCATATCTTTTGAGCTAAAAAGGATATACCCATCCTTCTGTGGATTATCAATGCGAAAATTTCCTCTTGCACCCTGAAACGCTGCGTTTTCATCCGAGATAAAGAGTGTTTGGCATATTTCTTCCACATATTTAATGGTGCAATGCTTTCTCAATACGGGTATGAAGGATTCTTCTTTATATCGGGATTCTATAATTATTTGAACCTCAACTCCCTTGGTTTTGAGAAATTCTAAATTATTTTTGATAATGGGATATACTTCTGCGACATTTCGAATAGCTGCTTGCAAATTGTGGGCCGTAGAATTGATTAAGTTACGTAGGTGGTCTCGACTTGCTTTATCGCCCTCCAACAGGGTAAATTGGACTTGTTTTGGGGCCCTTTTTTCTCCAAACAACTCTTTGAGAAATGGGAGGGTGCTATTTATATTCTCCGTAAATATTTGTTCCTGTTGGCGCTTAAGCATTGTGAAAACATCTGTTGGTTCATTGGCTATGAACGTGCTGGGCCTTCCCTCAATCTTAGTGATGATTAGTTTTCTCAGTGAATTAAACTTGTTTAATACGCTATGTTTTTGATCAAACTTTTTATTATTTTCGTGGGAATTCGTCAGGGTCTAACCCTGTTGTTCACAAGTCAAAACACCTTGCTGGTGCCAGTTTGAATTTTAATAATCATAGGTTTCATAATTTGGGTAAATGCACCTGAAACAATGAAGATTAAACTGGTCATAGACATGGCAAAATAAAAAGCATCTGAAGCATTAGTAGCTCCATAATTTGCAGCGATTAATGACTCTCTAAAAAATCCCAATATCTTATTTAAACTAAAGATAATGATTACAATTGATGTATTATATAAAAACTTTTTTTTATTCATATTATATCTGTTTTCCTCAACATTTATTATATAGTACTTTCTTATTGTTTTAAAATGTTTTTTTTGATAAGATACTTTTTATAAAGAGGTGTAATTATGAAATATATTGGTGAAACTAGATCCCTTGCTATATGTATGTTCTTTTCTGTTATCTCATTAGGATTGTTCAATATTTATTGGGCACATACTGTTACATATG
>JABCSI010000260.1 GCA_018238965.1 Promethearchaeota archaeon | reverse complement strand
AACATATTATATTATATTATTGATTAAATTAATGAAGCTTTTAGTATTTAAACTAGCACCCCCTATTAATACACCATGAACATGGGGTTGTTTTATTAAATTGGCAACGTTTGAGGCATCTACGCTACCACCAAAAATTAATCTTATTTTATCTTCAAATTTTTTCATTGATATATTATCATTTTCAGAAAATAAGGTATCAAGAAGTATTTGTTTTATTAGTATATTAGTATATTCAACTTCTGCTGTTTCGATTTTTTGCTTAACTTTTGTAGTAGAAATAGACCAGATTGGTTCATAAGCAATTATTAATTCTTCAATATCTTTGATTTTTATTTCTGATAAAGCAGATTTAATTTGTCTTATTAGAACCAAGTCTTTTTGATTTTTTCTTCTGGAAAGGTGGTACTAACCGGAATCAAATCGGAAGAACAAATAGTTCCTTGTATTAAATATCTGGGTGAAAATTTGAGGGATAATGGATTATTGGAATAAATCAGCGTTTGTTTTTTTGGAATAACAAAACGTTTATTTTTTTAGGATCTTTAAACAAAATACTTACGATTAGCGAATTCTCAAATTCCAAATCCCAAACCAAGTGTAATCCTATGCCCAACACAAGTCCCAGTAACAAGCCCACCGTTTTTATCCGGGGAATATATTCAACCGCTTTGACAAAAATATTCATGGAAGCCGGATATCCGATAATATTCCCATCGAAAGCTATTCGCAATCGATTCAAGCTACCACTACGACCCGAAAATACTTACTCTAAGGATATTACTATCAAAGATCGATTAGATCGCCAGGGAATTTCTATTCTCTTTAAAAAACCTGTGTGGGATGAATTAGAGAAAAATAATTTTCAAGATTTTCCCCTAAATCATCAAAATTTCCCGAATTTGATAAATTACCAGGCTCGCTTTCATAAAAATTCGATTTATCGTGGACTGATTGTGAATTCTGATCAGCAACGAAATTATTCTCATATTCGCCTAATTCCGGAGGAATCAAACCCGAAGGCATCCGAACACCTGCAGGAATTCCAAACGACCCTTGCTCGGTATTCCAGATATATCCCCGATTCCAAAGAGGGTGTTTTTCAAGTTACCCATGAAGACAACGGAAGAAATCGGGCCAGTTTAGGCTCTTATTATACCGTCCCAGGGGATCTGATTGTAATTGTTCCCTACAATAATAGAATCATCATCAGCAAAGAAATTTTGAATGGACGAGTCAAGAAACGCTTGTTTGATTTAGGAAAAGAGATCCAGGGAAATAAAAAATACGGGTTTATCTTCCGCACTGCGGCCGAATTAGCCAAAGATGAAGAAATATTAGAGGAAGCTGACAGATTAGAACAAGGTCTCATCAAAATCCAAAATACTATCACGGAATTTCCAGATCGGATCGGTGAAATATATGCCAATTATCGCAGTCTGAATATCATTTTCCCGAAACAAATCAAGATGCAATTCGATGATATGCGCCAGAGTGAGATCTCCACCATAGATAATCACCACACAATTAAATCAATGGTTGGTCTTCGCTATGACCCTAGACGTCGCGGCGGGGATCGGGAATCCTACTCTTATGAAAAAATTGGAAATTTTTACATCGAGGATTTGGTAAATTATACAGAGGAGATTATGGTTGGACTTGATAAAAATACCCAAAGGAGTATTTCTGGTCGATTTATGAAGAAATATTTTGCAGAGTTTCTCAGACCCAGACTGAAAATGAATATTCTCCATCAGAAATTGACTGGGAAACGGTTAATGCTCACCTCAGGGAATATCCAATCTTACAGTTTCGGTAAAGATTCCCCCTGTTCTGTTAAATTAAAACGGTGGATGAACCCAGGAGGGCTCTACGATGGCTTGAAAACCCCGATTGAAGAAGGAGATTATGCCATCACCAATTTTAGAGAAGATGATTGGTATTATGTTTCGACCTATTTTTCTCGCAATAACGAAATCAAGGGCAAATATTACAATATTAACACGCCGATCGAGATCTCATCTTACGGCATCCATTACCTCGATCTCGAGATAGATGTTATTGAGAACATGGTTGGCGAGCGCACGATAGTGGATAAAGAACTGCTTGATCAAGCCTTAGAAATGGGAATAATTTCGGAAGAAGTGCATAGTAAGGCGTTGGGCCTGGCAGAAAATATTTTAGAGGGCAAGATTTAATTTTTTTGATTTGTTTTTTACGGAAATGACCTTGTTCTCCCTTTTCTACTAATTTTTTGTTATATCAATCCGAATCCGAATTTTGGAGGACACGAAGATCATTCTCAGCATTTAACTCGCTCTCAAAATCCTCAAGTGAAGAAGTCATTTCGTCAAATCCCCTCATCTTCGAATATTCAGCCCAGTCTTTAATAACGTTCAACACCACATGGGTATTTGTTCTAATAATGTATTCAGAACTCAAAATTTTTTTAATTATATGGCTAAGTTCTCTCCGTGTTCGAAATCGCACAAAAATAATAGAATCGTAGTCCCCTGTGACATCATAGACACCAAAAACATTCGGGTGGGCGGCGATCTGATTTTGAACATAAATTAATTTCCCTTTGGCGATTGAAACTTCAATAACTGCCACAATCTCATAACCTAGCTTCTCATAATCAATGTCAATTGTATAATGTTTTATTACTTTTTGTTCTTCCAAGATACCCAGGCGTTTTTTTATTGTTGTATGTGACTTCCTCAACATTTTGGCAATTTGGGTATACCCCAACCTAGAATCTTGGGAAAGGATACCCAGAATTTGTTCATCTAATTCGTTCCATTCATATGAAGTATTTTGTATCATAATAAATAATATGTTGTCTGGGTCTTTAAAATATTTCCGATTTTTGGATCAATGCAATGGTTGAAATTTCGATTTTTGGATCAATGCAATGGTTGAGATATCGATTTTTGGATCAATACAATGGTTGAGATTTACTTTGACGATCAATCGACAAAATTCACTGATATTCAAAATTGGATGAATCTATTAACAAATGAATAAGAAAAATTTATATTTCAAGGGAACGACATACTAAATTAAGTGACTGAAATTTTTAATCGCAAACTAACCCACACTAAGGTGAAATTCAAATGTACAACCAAGAAAAAAAAGCCCGCATCGGCGAAATCATGGAAGAAATTAAGGAAAAAGACATAAAATATTGCATGTTTCAATTTTTGAGCATTGACGGTAGACCAAAATCCATTGGTATCAACACAGACCATATGGAAGACCTATTTTATCGGGGTGAGGGATTCGACGGATCGTCAATTACAGGATACGGTCGATTGGAAGAATCTGACATGGTTGCCGTGCCTGATCCCGATACATTCGCAGTGATTCCTTGGCGTGAGGAGGGAGAAACGGACGCTCGGCTCATTTGTGACATTTATAAACCCAGTGGTGAAAGATTTCCCGGTGATCCCCGATATATTTTGCAAAAGACCATTCGTAGTGCAGAAGAGATGGGCTTTAAGATATATTTGGCACCCGAATTGGAATTCTTCCTGCTCAAACAGGGAAACCATTGGGATACTCCCCAACCTGTGGATTTCCGCGGGTATTTTGGAGCCGATGATTCCGAAAAGGACCACCTCATCCGCCGCCAGATTGCTGTCTATTCGGAAAAATTTCCCGGAATTACTGTGGAAACAGTCCACCATGAGGTCGCCCGCTCCCAGCATGAAATCAGCATAAAATACGATAGTGCGCTTAAAATGGCCGATTCAACAATGACACTAAAATCAGTTGTAAAGGTAGTGGCTGCTAAGCATGGAATGCTCGGCACATTCATGCCTAAACCGTGGGCAGACCAAAATGGATCAGGGATGCACGTGCACCAAAGTCTCTGGGATCTCCACGAAAATCGAAACGTCTTTTATGACGCCGAGGATCCGAACAAAATTTCTGACACACTTAGATATTTCATCGCCGGTCAGTTGAAACACGCTCATTCTATGACTGCAATTTTGAATTCCTGGCCCAACAGCTACAAAAGATTAGTCCCGGGCTACGAAGCCCCGACATTGATTGCATGGGGATTTAAGAATAGATCAATGTTAATACGGGTTCCAAACTTTTTCAATAAGGAAAGTGCAGCCCGTTGTGAAATCCGAAGTCCAGATCCCGCTGGAAATCCCTATCTGCAGTTTGCGGCGCTGCTCAATGCGGGATTGGACGGAATCAAATACAAAATTGAGCCGCCCGCCCCCGTCGAAGTCAATTTATTTGAGTTACCTGCGGAGAAATTAAAAGCGATGAATATCGAAAGCATCCCCGGCAGTATGGATGATGCATTGCGCCACATGGAGGAATCATCCTTCACTCGGGAACTATTGGGAGAAGAAGCATATCAAGCCTATGCCGACCTCAAATGGAAGGAGTATAACCTATACAGAACGCAAGTGACTGAGTGGGAACTAAAAAGATACTCGCAAGTATTATAACTTTCGCTAATATTTGATTGATTTTTTATTGAATTTTTTCATCCGTTATCAAATGAGTGCATAACGGGAACGGGGCAGTGTTTTGCGGGTGCGAAATTTGATCAAGGCACAATGTAATGGATTACGACCTGATGTGTGCTCAAGGACGAAAGATTGGAGCGATTTGGGGGCATTTATAAGAAACTGCTTTGCATTAATCGTCAATACAACTCAGTTAAGGTGATTCTAAGATTACTGTTAGATATGTCGATTTAATTTTGCATAATAAATTGATTCTGCTTTGACAAAATCATGTTCTCACTGATTTACTCCACATATATTTTTAAGAGTAGAGGAATAAGATAATATGATAATATTGGATAACATTTCTCCTCGCTTAAAACAGTCATTTGAATTGCAAAAGCATAATATGATTATCCAAGTTTCATTTACCAGCATAGTTTTTGCATTAGTTTGCATCTCCACTATATCATTCTCATTACATATAGAAGCCACTGGAGGCTTTTTTAACATCGGGGATAGTTTCATTTTTATAAGTGCCATATTATTTGGACCGTTTATTGGAGGTATTGGAGGTGGTTTAGGAGCCACTTTTGCAGATATTTTTTTAGGATATTATGATTTCGCTCCGATTACATTTTTAATTAAAACACTAGAAGGTTTGTTAGTTGGAATCATCTATAATCACTTGAAACGAAAATTGTTCAGATCTTCTTCAAAAAAAAAATTGCACTTTTCTATAGTTATTGGGGGTTTTTTGATTAGTTTTTTCTCGATTGTGTATAGAAGCTTCGAATGGTTTATCATTCTTGGAATTGGAATAAACTTTGCTTTAATAATACTCCCTTTTTTCTTAAATAAAGAGCATCTTCTTAAACTTTTTTCGATGCTATTAGGTGGATTTTGGATGGTCTTGGCTTATTTTCTTACAGAATTTTTTATTCTAGATTTAAAAGAATTAGCCCTCATCGAGATTCCATTTAATTTATTCCAAATCTCTTTAGGAACATGTATTGCATTGCCCATAACGATAAAATTAAAACAGTACGAATTTCTAATTAAGACCCCAGAAGATCTAAAGAAAGAGCAGGAAATTTCCCAGCGAACTCATAAATTTAATTCTTTAGCTTTATTCGCTGGCGGTATTGCTCATGATTTCAATAATTTTCTCGGGATTTTATTAGGTAACATTTCACTTTTGAAATTGGAATTCCAAGATAATTCAGAGATCTCAGAGATGCTAGGTGAGATGGACAACGCTACAAAAAATGCTTCAAAATTGACAAATCAATTATTGAATTTTTCAAAGGACAAGTCTATCTTGACAAGTTCTGAATCTATATCAGCTGTTTTGAAAGAATCAGCTAATTTCGTGCTCCATGGTTCTAGTATCGTGCTAAATTATCAAATTCAAAAGGACTTATATGACGTGGATATCAATCGAGAAAAAATTAGCCAAGTAATATCAAATATTATTATAAATGCAAAACAAGCTATGAGTAATAATACAAAACAAAAAATTTGGATTCATGCAAAAAATATAGATTATGACCAGAAATCTAAATTTGGATTAAAACCGGGAAGGTATGTCAAAATTGAGATAATTGATTCAGGTTCAGGCATTAAGGAGGAAAATTTTATCAAAATTTTCGATCCTTATTTTA
>JABCSI010000038.1 GCA_018238965.1 Promethearchaeota archaeon | reverse complement strand
CAAAGTCGGCCAGGTAATGTTTTTTACCATGGCGGTGATTTTTTTATTTATTATTTTGGTTTTATCTTACTTCTGTTTTTATTGTCATTTTCGTTTACGACTTAAAACATTATATCATCCCCGATAAAATAATTTATCCGGCACTAGGGCTAAAAATATTAAAAGGAATTACACTATTACACTCACTGGGTGAATTTATGGAAATACAATTTAAATACGGAAAAGGTGGCCTAATATTATCCGTTCCCGATGAAATTCACACAGATGTAATGATCCCTCCTCTAGAACCTGCGCTCCCAAACCCCGTGGATGAAATCTATCAAGCGTGTCTCAATCCCCATATGATGAAACAATCCCTGCTGAAAATTTTTCAGGAGTTTCAGGGGAAAATCCACGATTCTGAAGACCATATCTGCATTGTTATTTCAGATGGGACACGTCCTGTTCCCTCCAAGCTAATTCTGCAGTCGATTGACAAAATTTTGCAGGAATCCCATATCCCCGATAATCGGATCAAAATTCTTCTCGCGACCGGATTACATCGAAAAGCAACACCCAGGGAGATGAAGAAGATCCTTGGGATAGATTTTCTTTCCCGCTTTGACATCATTAATCATGTGGCGACAGACATGGATTCTCTCACTTTTCTGGGCAAGAATTCCTTCGGATCCTCGATTTATTTGAATTCCGTTTACTTAGATGCCAAAATCAAGATAATTACCGGCTATGTGGAGCCCCATTTCTTTGCGGGATTTTCGGGTGGTCGAAAAAGCATTGTTCCCGGAATAGCGGGGCAGGAAACCATTTCATCCAATCATTCCGCTGGAAAAATAAATTCGGAGTTTGCCAAATTTGGTAGTCTGAAAAAAAATCCAATATATCTAGATGCCCAAGAAACCATGAAAATGAAAGAAGTGAAACCAGATTTCGTGATTAATGTGTGTATAAACCCTAATCATGAAATCACCAAGGTTGCAGCGGGGGCATATCAAATTCATGATTTTCTTGTTCAATATCAAAGAAATATTTGCTTCTTTCCTATCCATGAGCGATATGATGTAGTTGTGTGTGGCAATGGAGGGCATCCCCTGGACCTAAATCTTTATCAAGCAGTGAAATCGATGGCCATAGGGGAGCTCGGTGTGAAGCCCGGGGGAACGATTATTTCTATTAATGAATGTCAAAATTCGGTAGGGCAGCACCCGGAATTTGAAAAGCTTCTCAATTCTGGACTTACTCCCAGTAAAATAACCCAAGATATTCTTTCTGGGAATATAGATGTCACTGATCAATGGGAAATACAGGTTCTGGCGCGTGTATTGGAGTTTGCAGAAATTCTTGTCATTTCCTCAATACCGGCAGAAAAATTGGGTAATATCGGGTTGAAATCCATGGAATCTTTTGAAGTCGCTGTTGAGTATTGTCTGCAGAAACACGGTAAAAATCTATCCATGCTTATTCTCCCGGAAGGACCACAGTACTTACCATCTTCCTAGTCGTTTTATCCACTCGATTTTTTTATTTCTAATTGATATTTTTAATCTATTTCTTCATTAGTTCTTCTTCTTCATGATCCCCGTCATTTTCTTTGTTCTTATTGGTATTTACTTCGAATTCTCCGATCGGGTGAATAGACGTGAAGAAGCTATGGTTTGCACTATGGCGCATATCTTTTTTTTTCTCAAATTTCTTTATTTTTTTCTGGAAATCCATATACATATCGAGAAACTCCCGTTTCTCTTCTTTTGATTCCAATGATAATTTCATCATAGTTAACGAGAAGGCGATTTTACCTTCTTCAATCATGTTAGGATCAAAAGATTTTGATTTTGTTGATAAATAACGGATAGCTACTCGGATCATGGAAGAATTAAAATTGGCCAAGGCGCCAAAGACATCGAGAATCGACAAGACCTTAACTCGTTTTTCATCATCCCCCGCCTGCTCTTTAACCGGATTTAAGGAGCGTTCTTCATCCTTTTCCAAAATCTGGGTAACTTTGTTTGACGATTTGTAAAATTTGCCCCTTTTTTGCATCGTGGCATCTTGGTCTAGGATTATCCCACCTTTTTTGATTAATTCTTTGATCTTTCGTAGCGCTGAAGATTCGGGAATGTTAGTGAATTCGCTAATTTTTTTAAGATTCAGTGAGGGAGGAAACATATTTAGGCATATTAAAATGATAAATTCGGAGGGATCGTCAACAAGATCGATGATGTATTCAGGATTCGCTTTCATGGGAGGATCGACACTTTCATGCGTTTACTACAAGAAAATATGGGTGTAGGCTATTTAAGTTTTCTGCCATTTTGGCATTTTTGCCAGAATAGAATACATTTAAATACTCGAGTCACATAGATTTCAATTAGGATTAATTGCCATTTTGGCATTTTCAAAGTATACCTAGATGGATAATCCTCCCAAATTCTATACAGGTAATTATTATGTCAGACACAACTCCTCATGTTTCCGAATCTACATCGGCTCCCTCGTACATGAAGCAATTCTTCTTGCTTTGGTCGGGGCAAATTCTTTCTTTGCTCGGCTCAGAAGTGGTCGGTTTCGCCATAACTTGGTATATTACAGACACTACAAAGAGTGTTATATATCTTTCCCTGATGATGCTTCTAACATTTGTTCCACGCTTGTTGCTGGCGCCTATTGCCGGTGCGTGGGCAGATAAATACAACCGCAAAAAAATACTTGCTATTAGTGATGCTTTACAAGCGTCCTCTACCGTCGTATTAATTGGACTAATCGCATTTGCTCCCATGAATATCTGGATAATTATCGGCTTCAACACACTTCGATCTGTCTTTCAAGCTATTCATGCTCCAGCCTACATGGCAGTTATGCCCCAGATGGTACCCAAGGAGAAACTCTCGAATGTAAATGGTCTCAATCAACTATTCCAAAGCCTAACAGGTTTAGCTGCACCTGTATTGGGTGCATTGGTGTATGGTGCCTATGGGTTAGGCCGTACACTTTGGATTGATGTGTTAACCTTTGTTATTGCTTTTAGTTTGCTCCTATTGACGAAAATTCCTCCGCTTCCACGGACAAGTGTGGATTCCGATTCTGCAGATTTAAGTTTGTCCTCCCAAGGTGAATCCAAAAAAGAGAGTTTAATGGATTCGTTAAAGGAAGGGTTAAGGACAATCCGAAACATTCCCGGGATGTTGGCTTTGATGATGATAATGTCAATGTCCAACTTCCTGCTCACTCCATTTAATACTTTAACTACCTATCTCGTCAACGTGGTGCACTCTGGAACAGAAAAAGATATGGCTTTACTCGCTGTTGGCTTTCAACTCGGGTTGATTCTCGGATCAATTGTTGTATCGCTAAAGAAGGAATGGAAACGTAAATCACTAATGGTTACTTTTGGCCTAAGCTCGGTATGGCTAGGGTCTATAATGTTTGCCTTAGCTCCCCCTGGAAATTTCATATGGCTTGTGGTTTCGGGCTTCATCATTACTTTCTTGCTCCCTATTGCCACTACTTTAGTTGTGACCATGTTTCAATCCTCGATTCCGCTGGATAAGATGGGACGTGTCATTTCTTTCTTTACAATGCTCAATTCCGCTGGAATGCTCTTTGGATATATTGTGGCTGGACCACTGGCGAATTGGCTTGGTACTACAGAAATAATCATCGGAGCAGGAGTTATCGGTTTGGTCTTTACCCTATATATGTACTTCTTTAGTAGTATGAGACACATGGATAATACGAAGGATGATACAGGGATAGAATCCGCTTTAGAATCTGAGATCGCCTCTGAAACTCCTGTAATTGTATCCCAAAATCAATCAGAATCTTCGGAAAATGCTGCGATTGAATAGTAAAACCAGAAATTAATTTCATTATCAGGTAGATTTTTACCTGTTCTACCTTTTTTATTCTTTATTTGATTAATCTAAAAGGTTAACCAACACGTGTGGGCTCAAGAACTCCACCAATCTGGCACTCTCATCATCATCGAGCCACGCCATTACTGTGATCGGTTTCTTTATCTTCTTTAGCTTAATCTGAATTTTATAATTCGGAACGCGCACACGCACGAGCAAAATCAATATTCCAAAAAATAATAGAATTGTAGCTAGCCCCCATATCAAGAGTTTACGTTTATGGCCATTCCCAATGGTAACCTGCTCAATTTGGGCAAAAGACAGATGATCCGGTTCATGGAATTCTGATGTGAATCTACAATGCTTTTTGGCGGTATTGAATTCCACCGATTTGCCATATGCTGTCCCTAAATATGTGACGGGTTCGATCTTGTCGAGTTTAAACAAGGATGGGTCAGAAGGGGAAAAGTCATACATGGCAGATCACAGTGAGTTACTTATTTGTATTTTGTTATTTGTTATATTGCTAAAAAGATTTGGGTAAGGATAAAAATCATCATCTGAATACATCTCAAAGTAAAATAATCAGCAATAGGCCCATATCGACGCATATTTCCAACGCAACCGTCCATTTCCGATCCCTCCAATTTGGTAGCCAACTAAACCAATGTTCGCGCATTTTATCAATTAGTGGATGCACCACGGAATCTTTCTTAAAAATCCATCTCAAAGTATACCAATCAATAATATCCGGGAGAATAGATGCGAGCATAACCCACCAATATCCTTGCCAAAATACGACCAGCATGACCAGCGAGCCAATATAGACAAAAATTACATGGTAGGAAACCCAAAATGGATCATTCCATTGGGGATCGGGTAGATGATAGGTCAAATCAGCGAGGCAATCTAGTAAAAAGTGCGAAAACACACTGGCAATCACGGTAAGACTGATGAGAATCCAAGGCGGAAGGGCGGGAAACCAAGAGGAAAATGCTCTAAAAATGATCATACCGGTTAAAAAGTGAGTAGGGGCTTGCATAGAAACTGATTGGAACAAGTTCGGCTAATTTATAAATATGAGGATTTGGGAGGCGGATATGGGTTGTGGAGGCGATCACAAAATATTATAGGTGGAATCACAAAATATTATTATTATTATTATCACAAAATATTATAGGTGAAATTAAAACCTTGGAAAAAAAACCTTCAAATATGGTTTCGGTTAGAATGGACGGGGCGATTCGATTAATATTGGATGAGTTCGGTGTAAAAAATAATTTAAAACGCTCAGATATTGCCCGTGCTTACCTAAATCTCTGTCAGACCGTTGTTGTCAAGACAAATCAGCGAATTTTTTTAACTGACGATACAGAAGTAGGATTTATGCCCATGAATTTCTTGCGGGAGGTCTTTTCAGAAATTTCTGATGAAAAACAGTTAAATCTTGGGGATAATCTCGGTACATTAGCAAGTCAGAACTGTCAACTGAAAAGTATTCATACCTGGCAAGAAAAAATTACCTATGTACAAAGTCTCGGCTGGTTTAAGATCCAGGAGATTGATCAAGAAGATGAAAAGGGAAAATGGTGGAGATATCATGCGATCTATTCCCCTGATTTGCCCTTGAATGTTATTCACGCTCTTATATATCGGTTGCTGGAGGGTACTAAATATCCTGTGACTTTGACGGAAGATTATCTCAAGGATAATTTGAAAGATAAGTTCAAAAAAGTGAAAAGAAAGAACCCTGACGGTGATTGGAAGAATTTTGTGGAAAAATTAGCCGGTCTTGAAGATAATTTCAAAATAGGAATGTCGATATTCAAATTCAATGTGTTGAGGGAAGAGCTAACAATCGAATAATTTTACAATCGAATAAATTACTATCCGAAGGAAATCCCAAAGTTATCCAAATTATAGTTTTTTTATCATTTCGTAACTTTCACCGAACTTAGCATCGTTTACAGTTCCTAGAATTGTGTATCCACGTTTTTCATAAAACTGGACGGCATTAAGCGAAGCATGCAATTTAACCTCGCTCATCCCATTTTGCTTGGTTAACCGTTCCAATGTATCCATTAATTTGGTACCCACTCCTTTTCCATGTAGATCAGGGCGGGTAAAAACCGAACCGAAGAAATTTTGGCTAATGGTTGCCGTCCCTACGATTTCATCAAACATTTCCGCCACCAATACTAATTGGGATTGGGCGGTTTGAATTATCCGTTTTGGGGTATATAAACCAACCATGCGCTTAATTACATGCTCAGGATAATATTTACTGTTGATCTGCTTGAGATCGGCGATAATTAGAGCTGAAACTGCGGGGGCATCGATAGTCATAAATTGGCGGGTGATCATTTTATCGACTCTTATTATTACTATATGACAAACCAAGCTTAAAAATTTTCAAATATTCCATACTTGATTTTCAAAAACCATGTGACTTTTTCGACCCCTCGGGGATCAATATAAAATCTCACTAAATTTTAAATACTCAACCACACCTAGAATCATATAAATTGGAAGGAATATGGTGTGAATCGGGAAAAACGAGGTTTGGAGCCCTTTTTAATGAACAAATCCCAGACCAAATCCATTTTATCCCAATTCGCCTAATCGAAAACCAATTTTGGAGAAAACAATCTTATGACGATACAAGGCTTAAATTACGAATTTGATATTATTGATCGCCCCACATTTTCATATCTGAAAGTGCTATTGAAAACCGGGCAGGAGATCAAGTGTGAACGTGGAAGCATGATGTTTTTCGAACCAACTTTAGAAATACGAACTCAAAAGGCAGAAAAAGGATTTTTGAAATCTGTAAAACGTACTTTGGCAGGAGAAACTTTCATGTTGAATTTTTTCCACGCCAACAGTAACGGTTGGGTAGCTTTATCTCCTCCCTTTGCGGGAGATCTCATGCATCTTCCAATAGAATCAGGAAGATCTTGGGTGGTCTTTTCGGGTGGGTATGTGGCCAGTTCTCCCCATTTACAGCAAGAAACCCGCTTTTTGGGCATCAAAAAAGGTCTCTTCAGTGGAGAACGTTCCTTTATGTTGACAATTTCCGCTCCCGAGGCACCCGGTGACCTGTTTATTGGTGGGAATGGCGCTTTCATTGAATGGAACTTACAGCCAGGCCAAATCCTAAATTGCGATAACGGCCATCTGGTGGCCATGGAATCCAGTGTACAGTTTGATATCAAGCGGGTGGGCAACTGGAAATCGACATTGCTGAGCGGCGAAGGTGTGATTGCCCAATTGGTAGGTCCAGGCAGAGTTATCATGCAAAGTCGAAACCCCAAAGAATTTGCGATGTGGTTGTACAAAATGATGCCCCATCCCAGCAATTGAAGGGATTGATGGTAAGAAAATTTTTTTATCTTTCTTTTCTTTGAAGAAAAAAAATTATAATCTAGCCACGGATACCTAAAATAATTACAATGAATATATCCTCTGTTAGGTCCTCTTAATATACGAGTGGAAACCCTTGAATGAGAATTGTTTTGAGCAGTAAGTGAAAAAAAGACCGAAAATTTCGGTCATAGTTATTGTGAAACTCCCACGGATTAACCGTGAAATAATTTTATAATTTTTTTTGTTTTTTCCTAATGATGAATACTAATCCAAAACTGGCAATAACCGAAGAGAATACGATGGAACCAGCTCGAATACTCGGAAATACTCCACTTTTATAGTCGATATAGAATGAGGCAAACGTCGGGTCCATGGTAATGGCATATCCTTCCCAATTAAAGCACATGGAATACATATAGGAAGTGCTTGAGTACCCGAATGTTGAGGCTTGACCAACCTCGGCATCTGTATACATGATTTGATAACCCCATAATGGATTAATTGCAACCGTATTTTCATATTCCAGACCATCTTTTCCCCAAATGTAACTCATTGAGAAATCCATGTTCATGAATTCATCGTTTTGTTGTTCTACAACCACTTCACCATCAAAAGGCACGGCTGAATTTTGATCTTCCGACCAGAAAGGTTCCTCAGGATCACTGGTATCATATGATAAAACTTCACTGTATGAATCCGAGTAGACAGTATAATCGATTGTCATGGAAAGATTCTCAAATGATACAATTGGATCCTGATTTTCGGTAGTATCAGTAAAATCTGCGATATCATGCTTGACTGCGATGCTTGACCCGGTTTCACTTCCCTCAAATGAGAAAGAAACATTCATGTGGTCAACATTACTGGCAATACTTAACCCGTCCTCGGCAGAATCGCCCATGAACCAATTATAATTCGAAGCATAGGGAATGGCTAAGAAATTCACGTCTTCCAAACAGACCCAAAATTCTGCAGTGCTATCCGTAATTTCAGGGATTCCCCATGACACATCTCCCACCGATTCCAAATTCAACAGATATCTTTCTTCTGATTCAGAGATATTTATCTCATACGTTGGAGTTTCTATTGGTTCATCCATTTCAGGAAGTATCCATACTTCTTCATCCCGAATATCTCCATTATCGTTATAAGAGACATCAACCACGCCATTTCCATTGGTATCTTCGAAGAGAGACATGCCAATATACCCAATATTTTGTGAGAGGAAGGAATATTGATTGGTAACGTTATCGTAATGGCTAACCCATTGCCCAATATTATACGAAAACCAGGTCCATGAGTAGGTTTCGTCATCATAGGTTTCATTCGTGAGCATCATTTGAGCCCAATCCCATCCCCAATCATAGAACCAATACTCATCACCCCCATCATTAAGTGGTTCATCATCCGATGGTTCAGATGGATCAGATGGTTCAGATGGTTCAGATGGTTCATATGGGTATGTCAAGGCAGGCCCTAAATCACTAGGATCAAGGAGACTTCCCATGATAATTTCCCAATCTTCGGTGTATTCCATATTGTACCAAGTATATGTGATAGTTCCGTTATAGGTGGTGGTCCACTCTTCAAAATATACATCAATAAACCATAACCCTTCATCGCCGGTCAAAGAATCTTCCATTGTATCATACTCGTCAACATAGCCAACATCTCCGGGAACCTCATCTTCACCTAAACTCTCATCCCAAGATCCTTCTCCACCAACATCTGATTCACCAATTTCTACAGGATCGGTATCATTTACGTCCCATCCCCAAGCTTCGGCATTTTCATCCACATAATAGTCATCATATTCTTCCCATTCGATGGCTTCAAATTCATCCCAATCGTCTTCGTAATTTGATAAAAAGGAACCGTCGGGATCATCGTAGATTTCAAAGTAGAGATAAGACAATTCTCCTGAATCCTCGATATGCAAATCGTAGTCTACTACAACCATTACCCATGTATCTTCGGTTCCATTATTTAGCCATAGGATTTCCCAATAGGAAAATTCATCATAGTAATCCCATCCTGGAATGCTCCCATTGTACCAATCCAAATAGTAGTAATAATTTCCGGCAAATTCTCCTTGCAAATGGGTTGAGGTATTTCCATCATCGGGGGTATCCTCAATCGCCACGGTTCCATTCAAAGTTGCATTCATCAGCAATAAGCCAATACTGCACAAAACCAGCAATTTTTTTTTCATATTCAATCCCTTTACCTTCAATATATTATTCAAAAATTTTGAAGATAATAAAGAAATAGCAATTCAGTATAAAAAGGAATGAGGAGGGATTATCCCCATTGAAACATTACCAAAAATAAGTTTATAAAAAGATGTGTCCTCTTTAATTTAAAATATGCCTATCTTTATTACGAGAATGATTGATTTGATCCAAATCTTGACGTAATTGTCGAACGAAGTATAGAATCTTGTCATTTTAATTTCTTAAACTTCTTCTGGTTCTTCGATAGTCGGATAGAGCAAATTTTTTCTTCCCTCGGGCCGTTTTTCAATCAGATCCACCTCGATGAGTTTATCCAAATGATATTTAACCGTTTTATGATTTTTCTCTATCCGTTTCGCAATTTGATTCTGAGTTAGACCTGGAATTGTTTGAATGATTTTAAGAATTTCCATGGTAGTTTTACTTTTCTGCAATTTCAAATCGATATTTGACAGAAGATTTTTTCCATGATAAGGAAAATACATTACATACTTACCCACAATTTCATTCTTTATGATTTTATAGCGCTCCAATATCTCAATATGCCAATTTAAATTCCCCGGTGCGATATGAGTTTGACGGAGCAATTCACTAAAATGGATTCCAGGATTGTCCACAATCAGATCGATCACCCGAGAACGGTTTTCATTTTCCAGTACGTCTTCCATTGATAATCGATGCACTCCTGTTTCGAGCGGTATCACCCGATTGAGTAAAAAATCACGGTATTCCTGCTTGGACATTATAATTCCAAAGATTGCAATTAATGGGACCATGACAGCAAAAATTATTTGAGTAATCCACCAATTTTGTGGAGGATTTTGAGTAATTTTGGTACCAAAAGATGTGAAATAACTTGTAAACGTAGGATCCATTTCAACAGCAAATCCTTCCCAATTGCCAAAACACAGACTGTAAGAATAAGGAGCTAATTGGGCAGAATATTCTGAAACCATTCCCATGTCGAGGCCCCCATAATTCATGCTAAACCCGTAAATGGGCGTTAAGGATACGGTATTCCAATATTCCTTTCCATCTTTTCCCCAGCGATATTTTTGCCTTAAGTTCATATCCATTAAGGTCGTTTCATTGGTTTGGATCCCCACCTCACCGTCAACGCCCACAGAAGCAAAACCGTAGGAATTCATCGGTTCATCGACTTCAACGATGTTTGAAAATTGATATGACGAGATGCTATAATCAAGAGTGATCCCCATTCCTTCAAACTGTTCAATGGCCGAGGTGTGATTATCTGCATACAGAAAATCGGAAAGACTATGCTTGATACTCAAGGTCGAAGCATTTTCCTTCGGTTCAAATATACATTCAAGCGTCATTTCTTCGAGATAATACGCATTCCAATCTGTAGTATAATTTTCAGGGTCTTCAAACATAAATGAATAGTAATCATAGCTAAATGGCACAGCAGAGACCTGTACTCCCTCAATGTTGAAAGTAAACTCTAAATTATCGCTATCGGAAGATTCATTAATTGAAAAGTCCATGTTTTCAATTGATTCAATGTTCAAATAGTAGAGATATTCGGAATCGTTTTGATCGTACATGAGGATTCCATATTCTTCACTATATTCATAAAATGCCTCCGCAATCCCGTTTTCATTGGAATCCTCATATATAGACATCCCTGTAAAGGAAGTTGTAGTGGCGAAAAAATCCGTGGCATCACTCACTACGTCGTACCAACTGACCCATTGCATGATGTCATAGGAAAACCAAGCCCAATTATTGTTTTCATTATAGGTCTCGTTAGTCAACATCCACTGGGCGATGTCCCAATCCATTTCATAACCTGAGACGGAATTCAAGTCCACCGTATTTGGATCAAAATTTTCTCCCGTATCTACATAAGTCCATGTGTAATTGGTCGTTCCCAGATAAGAATCTGCCCACTGCTCAAAATAAATGTTCACAAACCACCAACTCTCATCTCCGTTTAAGGATTCACGCATGATATCGTAAGCATTCATATCACTTGCATACGGGTCAGGATCGGTCCATGGTACATCCCAATCTTCGGGTATAGTTTCCGAGTCATCAACATCAGTATATCCTTCTTCATATTCATCTTCAAAATATGGATCTGGGTCATTTAATGATGGGTCTGTGTGGTCTGCCCATTCATCACCGTATTCTCCCCAATAATAGTTTTGATATCCTTGCCAATTAATTGCTTCAAAACCGGTAATATTGCCATCCCAATTAGATAACACACTCCTATCGCGATCATCAAAAATTTCAAAAGTAAAATATTTCGTTTCTCCGGCATTGGAATAGGTAAGGTTATTATCAACTTGAATGTTGACCCACACATCATCAGTTCCATTATTCAGCAGAAAATTTTCTACATAGGAGTAATCATCCGTGAAGTTCCATTGGTCCAAGGTTGTGTTTTCCCAATGATGATTGTAATAATATTCTCCCCAAATCTCGTTTGAGGACGGTTGGGCATACCCACCCAATATTGAATTTTTGTCGATTTTTTGGTTGTTATCTCCAAAATTTATTACATCAATTGTATCATATTCAAAATTCAATTCTGAATTTAAAAATCCAGGTACAACAAGCCCCAACAATGAAAAATTAAGCACAACCATGAAGAAAATTCGAGATTTTTTAATTTGGGTCACCCACCCTATATAAAATATACTCGTGAGGGTTATAAGAAATCGGGTTGAATTTTCCCCATCTACGGGTCTAAAATTTTAGATTTTTTTTTTTGAGAATAGGCCATACATTCGTGATATGATTTAATTTTCAAAATAAATGCAAAACGGAAAAAAAATTGGAAACTTTTTGAAGAATCTTTGAAGAACCGTATTTAAAAGGTACCCTTGATTTATTAATAATAGGAAGTTTTAGAAGAAAATACATTGAACAAACACTTCGATTTCCATACGTGGGAATCTCCAAGTGAAATTAGAGACACGTAGACTTAGACTTATCCGCTGAATTTTGTGACAAAAATTATGATTGATGTAAACGAAAAATTGCAAGAATTACAAGAGAGCATGCAGAAGCTACAATTATTGAAACAATTGGGCGCTCAAAAACTCATTCTTGAACAAGAGAAAGAGATAGTTGATATCCAACAAGATATTCTTAGGTTGGATGAAAATACTTCTGTGGACATCTTTGAGGCCATTTTACCAAAAAAGTGTAAATTTTGTACCGAACAGCGAACGGATGAAGATCGATTGGAGTGCTACGAGAAAAATTATAATACATGCAAAAGAAAGGCTCCGAAGGTTGCCAATCTGCTCAATTTTAGTGCGATGAAACTTTTGTTCGGGTATTTAGCCTTATTGGGTGTTTTGTTTGTCTTTTTACTGTTGACGAATATCTTTTCCAGTTATTTTCCAGAGCAGCGCTTAATCGTGTTTCTGTGTGCAGGTGCAGGGTTATTGTTAGTGGTTATTCTATTTAGGAAACCATTTAAACAGCTCTACTCTTCCATTTAACTCTATTTCTCCCGCGTTCATGGTTTAATTGTTGGGGAATAAATTTAAAGAATTCTTTGGGCATACATTAGGTAGAGATAATATTCTTGGTTGAGAATATTAAGACAGGAATCGATGCATCGTGCCAAAACCTACTCCCCCTTCCCCACCAATTCATCATCGATATTCTTTTCCAGAACACGGGGATCCTCATGTTGTGTCTCTTCAATGGGCAACAAAGCGCATTAATCCCCTAGTTCTTCCTCCAACTTCTTTCAAGGATCTTTTTCGATTGGATCTCCCTCGGATTATCCCTCGTATGGATCCTTCCAATTCCATCATTCCTACAGATTCTCCCGATTCCAAAATAGTTTCTAAACATTCTAATAAAACTGTTCAAACCAAGCTCTTGTCTCCATCCCAATCTACTTTATCACCCTCATCTTTGCCTTCTCTATCTTCTCTCTCCTCTTCATTTCCTCGTAGCTCCGAAGAATCCGCAGATCCTCCTTGGCAGAATCGGATTGTGCACGGTGATTCCCTGCTGGGATTGCACGCCTTGGTTCAAGCGGGATACGGAAATCGGATTCAGATGGTCTATATGGATCCCCCCTACGGCATCAATTTTAATGCCAAGGTGCAGATGGGCGCCTCAACCAACGAGGGTTATATTGATACTTGGACTTTGGGATTGGGATCCTATCTGGAGCATTTGCGGGAGAGATTTTTGATCATTCGGTCTTTATTGCACCCCACGGGGTCTATCTTTGTTCAAATTGGTCAAAAGAATTTACATTATGTGCGCTGTCTTATGGATGAAATTTTTGGAGCCGAAAATTGTGTTAATGTGATTACCTATCGTACTGCCATAAGCACGAATAATGTATCAAATATCGCAGATCATCTCCTGTGGTATGCTAGGGATAAGCCCCAAGTTTTCCAGCGCCAATTGTATTGCGATCGTCCCCAATCCAAGGTACTCAAAACCTTTACATACTCCCAAAAAGATCCATCTTCGGGGAAGGTGACCAATTTCAAGCCCCAGGAAATTGTAAAAAAAATAATTATTCGCGCTTCTCGCTCCTCCAAGACTACCCGCCAACCCCGAGATCCCCGTCGTTTCCCCTTGATGTGGCAATCGAATCAATATTTTCCCCCCAAGGGATATGAATGGCGATGGGATGAGGAGGCCATGAACCGATTGCTGGCCTTGGACCGGGTGCGGGAAATTAATGGAAAATTGTACGGTAAGCGATTTCAAACCGATTTTCCCAAAATGCTGCTTACAAATGTATGGACCGACACCTCCACCAGCACTTTCGCGGCCAAAAAGCATTATTCGGTTCACACGAATCCGAAAGTTATCCAACGGTGCATCGCGATGGTCACCCGCCCAGGAGATTTGATTGTGGATCCCACTGCGGGATCAGGGACCACGGCCGTGGTGGCGGAAAAGATGGGAAGACGGTGGATCGTTTTTGATACGAGTGCTCTGGCGATTTATTCGACCATGCATTGGTTAAGCGGATCAATCTTTGATCAATTCCAGTGGGACGGGGAATCCGGCGAATATAAATATCAAGTGATCCCCAAAATCAGTTTGAGTCAACTGGCACAGGACAAGGTCTCGCCATTGGAATTCCAATATGATAATCCTGTTGTTGAAAAGAAGAAGAGTCGTCTTGCCTCGAAGTTTACCCTTTCTACCCTGGACCGTGAAGAAATTCCCCCTAAGTGGTCTGTAGAATGGTTAAGGGATATTATCCTCACAAACGGTTTTCTCCAGATCTCGGGCGAGTCCTATTCCGTAACTAACTTGGAATTAACGGACGTGGAGACCCTTGGATGTATAGCTGCAGATAAGGTTGAGGATGAAGTTGAGGTTGGGGATGAAGTTAAAGTTGAGCGGCAGGACAGTGATCTTTGGATCCTATTCAGCGCCCAAATAGACCAAATAGGTGGGAATCCATGGTTGATAGTCAGTCTCCCTCCCCACAAAGCCCTCAATCAATTGAAGATTCTCCAAATGATCCCTAAGTTATGCCAACTTTCGCAATTTTCGCATGTGGTCTTGGTTACCGGGCAGTTTCAACTTACCCTTGGGACATTACAGCAATTGTACAAATATGGGCATGGGGATGAAAAACACCCCGCTGCATTAAGTATTGGATATTTCCATCAGGATTTGTGGGCGGATCATCTGAACTTTTCTCGTCATCCCGAGGCTATTTGTCTGAGCGCATGGGTCGAAAAAATCCCCTGTGACCCACGTGACTCCCGTGAGTCTAGCACTTCTTCGATTTTTCGCGTTCTTTCTATGGGGGAATTTGTTTCATTGGATTCAATTCCCGATTTTGGGGCGACTTGGTGGGTTGTGCCCCACAATATCTCCGATGGTTATCTTTCGGCCGATGTTCGGTCACCTTTGTGGATCCAAATCCCCGGGTATTTATCTTATATCAACCCATCGCTGAGAAAAGCGCTAACCCAGAAAATGGATGATCCCAAGGTATGGCAACGGATCTGGGCACATGTAGATAAGAAAATTCCATTATATTTATGTGTCTTGGACCGCCGGGGTGTTTTTCATTATGGATTTTTCGATTCTGGAACAAAATATAATTAATATTGGTCATTTATTCGCAGGAAAAAGGTAATTTAAAAAAAGAAAAAGGGAAAAATTCACCATAGGATTATCGAATTAATATTTACTTTTTGATTTCATGTAGATATTTACCAAATCGGCATTGACTATCAATTTTTTCAAATTCTCATTCTGTTTATCGATTACTTGCCTTAATTCCCCATCACCCATCCCATTTTGGTCTTTATATATAACAACCGAATAGAAGGGTATTTTGATCCCTTGATGGGTTATCGAAAAACCCGAAACTGCCAACTTATGGGGATGGTTTCGCAAGAAGGTTAATTCCACTATTAGATCGGGATCTGGATTAACGGCGCGTAGATATTGGTTGATTATATCGTTCATATCATTAATATCCAAAGATTCTGACAGGAAATTTCCCAACTCAAAGTGGTTGCTCGTGAACAGAGTCGCAAATTCCAAGTTAAAATTCGTTACAAACTGTGACAGGATATCCGACACCACATTAATAAGATCATGTCTGCTCAAAAAAGGTTCTGAACATGCCTTCACAATATTAATCGGATCATAGATGGTTGTATCGTAGATATAAATTGAATTTCTCCCTTTTTGGGTCATAGATCGGGCCATTTTGGGTTCAAGCACGGCCTGGGATTCCTTCAAAAATTGTGTTTTAAGATCTAATGTATCTATAATATCCTTCTTATCTGCATCGTGCTTGTGGAAGAACAATATGATAGATGCGTCTTTGCTATACATCTCGAGAAAATGAACCACTTTATTGAAATAGACTAGGGTTTCCTCAAAAATTTCTTCATCTAATACATCCACTACATAAAACAAATAAGAAATTTCGTCGAAAAATCGTTCGGGTTCTGCTAAATAGTCTTTTCTGAAGGTTTCCTGACCACCAAAGTCCCAGAAAATTAAATCCTTTCCCATAAATTCAAAAAAGGAGCGTTCTACTTTAATCGTCGGCTTGATACTCTCCAAAATATCAAATTGTTGCATAAGGGTCTTGATAATTGAAGTCTTTCCAGCATTATTCATGCCTAAGAATGCGACCTTCTCTTTCGTTTTAACCACATTTATCACTTCGCATGTTATGGTACATATGTTCTATTACGTAAGTCTTAGTTAGTTTATTTTTTTTTTGGTTTAGAGGATTCCACTATATCATTTATCATATCTGAGAAATCGATGGTCTTGAACACCGTTTCCAAGTTATCCGTGAATCGCTGCAGAACTTCCTTGAACGAATTGATATCTAAATCACTTTTTTCATCGAAGCCGATAATCAATTCAAAGGGAAGAACGGTGTCCTTGTAAGCTATCTTGAATTTGGAGGCTAATATTTTATACTCATTGCAATCCAACTCAAAAAATGGTGTGTAGAGAATATCCGAATTTTGTGCCACAACATTTTTCCCGGAATGCATCAAATTCGGCGCAATTTTAAAGAAACTCTTCAAATATTCATTGATCTGCTTAAATTGGAATCTTCCGGCCACGTAATATCCCATTTCAAAGAATTCCTCAGTGAATAGATATCCAAATAGGCAATCGTAGGCCTTTACTAAATTATGGAGGAGTTCCTCAATGGTTTTATACATTCTTCTTTTGTAGAAGAGGGGTTTGGATATTGCTTGCACTACGCTAATCGGATTGAAAATGGAAGTCCGATACATAAATACTTGATCCTTTCGGTCTTTGATAATTTGCTCCAAACCCTTCAAGAAATCCTGTTCAAATTTGATTAATTCCGGTGATTGTTCCAGTTCAGGGTCAAATTTGTGAAATAGAATAATTAATTGGGCATCCGGGCTTAGTGAGATGAGAAGATGATAAATAGCCTCAAAATATTTCTTGCTCGGTTCCAAAAGTCGTGCATCCTGAACGTCCACCACGAAAAACAGATAATCAATTGCATCAAAATGAACGTCTGCTTCCTTAATATAGGTCTCACGATATTTTTGTTGGCCGCCGAAGTCCCAGAAAATTAACTCATTGCCAATAAAATTCAAATTAGTTCTCTCGATATAAGAAGTTGGTTGTAAATTCTGCAATGATCCAAATTCTCGCTTGAAACAATTTATAACCGATGTTTTCCCCGCATTTGACAATCCGATAATTGCAATCTTCTGCCGGATTTTATCTTCGTTCTCCATTTTTTTCACCTTTACTTTATATTTTTATTATTTAATAATTACCTTTAAATTTAGCCACACAATGATTCAAATATACTCGTAGCTTGAGTTTTCAGATGATCCACATCGATGCTTTGATCTACTACCATTAACAACATAAAACCAAACATCTCTTGCCCCACAATCCAATAATCAGAGTATTTCAAGAAAAATTCATTACATTCTTCCTTCGTTTTCATAAACTTGGTTGAAAATCTAATCAATTTTTTAATGTAGGTGAAGTTGAATGTTTTTTCATAACCTGGCTTATTGTAATACTTCGTGGTCTTTTTTTCTTCGGAAAACTGGAATGCATAGATATGTTCCGTCGGAATGCTCTTCAAAGACTGGCTTTTACTGCTATTTAGTATATTATCCAATTCGTTTTGTTGCATATTTGAGCCTTTTGGGTATTCGACGCCCCTAACTTTATAATTTGCATCGATATAGAGCGTTGCGTTAACTATCGGATCGCCGTGGAAATGGCTGTAACTCAATGGGAAGTCAGCGTCCTCAAAGATGTCCTTCAAAATTTTAATTTTATGCCGTTGTTTGCATTGATCGCAAAAATACGCCGCCGTCACATAGTCTTGTTCTGCTTTTTCCATTTCCATCATTCCTTGCATTTCCTCTCTTTATTGTTATTCTTCTTTTTTATTCTTGTTACTTTTTATTTCTTTTTGTTGTTATAATTCCTTCTTTTTTTTCTGATTATTTTCCTTTCTTTTATGGTTTTTTCTTATTTTTTAAATATCGATCTTCTTATATATTTCGAGATTACTCCCCTCATGTTATCGATCAAGGGTTCGTCATCTATCATTACCATTACGTCGCCACCATCGTGTTCAGCCTTAACGAAATTGAAGAAAAACTCTGCGATTTCCTGAAGAATCGAATTGAAATCTTCGTATTCGAATTTGGTGTCTACTTTGTCGGTCTCCAGGATAAATATATAATTATCCTGCATAAAGAAGTAGTAATTCAGGTTGCTTAAGGGCAAATACTTAATGGCATCTTCCACGCCTGTTGTGACCTTGGCAAACGTGAAGATGGCGGCGAAAA
The DNA here is from genome assembly GCA_018238965.1 of Promethearchaeota archaeon. Taxonomy (GTDB): domain Archaea; phylum Asgardarchaeota; class Lokiarchaeia; order Sigyniarchaeales; family Promethearchaeaceae; genus Harpocratesius. The sequence goes on along the minus strand of JABCSI010000038.1, from coordinate 453 downwards.
ATCCCGAAGTCAATTGTGGGTCTTTACATGCGATTTCTTTTCCAGATTGGATCACACAGAAGTCGATATACAACACACACGAGCCCGTTTCCTTCATTGCATAAAGTTTTCTTATTATGGCGATCTCCTCCCTGGATTATTGCGACCGGATTTTATCATATCTTTAGTTTCTCCATTATCCGTGCAAAAATCGTTCTTTTCCCCTAAAATTATATCCTTAGTTCGTTTTCAAATATATGATTATTTTTCTATGATTTAAATAAAGGTTTTTATGATTTTTCTAACGATAATTCCATAAAATTGTATATTCACAAAAATGGGGAAATTCTATATCTTAAGTTTACAAGATAAAAGTTGAATTTAAATTTTGCTCTCCTAAAATCCCCTTATTGCAATAATAGAGTATTTCAAGAGAAAAAGTAGGGAGGGCGAAAAAATTAAAAGGTAATAAGA